>NZ_JALBUR010000016.1:0-51183 GCF_033971865.1 Grylomicrobium aquisgranense
TGCAAAAAGACTTAAATAAAGTCTTTTTCAGTTGTTTTACTGCGAACCTGCAACAGGCTGATTTTGGAAAATTTGCTATTATTTTCTATGTTTTGCCGAAAAATTTGGACTTTTTTTGTTTTATGCTTCTCTTTTTGTGCGTTTTGGGTTTTTTGCTTTTTGTTTAAATAGATTGTCAGCACAAAACACGCATCAAAAAAGGCATCCGTCCGGGATTTCGCCCTGAATCAGATGTCTGATTTTCGTTGCTTCCACGCCTGCGCGCGCAATTTATTCTGATCGGAACCGATGTATTGCTGGTAAACCTTGCTGATCTCAATCATGTTTCGTTCGTCTTCATTGCGCAAGATACCGAAGATGCCAGCCAGTTTCATCATTGGATTGTAAACAGTGTGACATGGATCCGCAGAATCGGAAATTTGACACGGTTCTTTTGGGATGGTACAATCTTCACCCATAGAAAGGCCTGAGCAATCAGGAAGTGATAGGCATGCGCAATTAAGTTTTGCTGGTAAATGAATTGTCTCCTGGCATTTGCCCGCGTAATCTGCTGTGTTTTCAGCTTATTGTGGGAGTAGAACGGAGTGTGCATGTTACAAATCAATCATCTTACAATTATATGCCGCAGTGATCTGCGCAGTCTGGTCACTGACTTTTCTCTTACCCTGAATAAGGGGGATGTATGTGCCCTGATTGGTGAGGAGGGCAATGGCAAATCAACACTGCTGAAATGGATGTATGATCCTTCGCTTGTGAAGGATTATGCGGATGTATCAGGATCTTTTTCCTGCTCGTTAAAGAAAGGATATCTGACCCAGATTCGAGAACATGATCCTGGCACTGTGTATGAATATCTGTGTGAGGAACCGCTGTTCTGCTATGCAGCTTCTGATGAGATTGCCTCTGTTGCATCCAGTGTGAATCTGCCGGTAGAGATGTTCTATTCTGATCAGATGATGGATAGCTTATCCGGTGGCGAAAGTATCAAGATCCGCATGAGCCGGCTCTTATTTTCGAAAGCACAGTTATTACTGCTGGATGAGCCTTCCAATGATCTGGACCTTGAAACATTAAACTGGCTGCAGAAATTTCTGGTTTCCTGTCCGGATCGTATCATTGTGTATGTATCGCATGATGAGGTTCTGTTACGCCATACGGCCAACAAGATCGTGCATATGGAACTGTTAAAGGCAAAGCAGACAGCACGGATCACCGTGGCAGGATGCGGTTATGAAGACTATCTGCAACAGCGTGCATTGAATCTGCATCATCAGGATGCTCTGGCTGTCAGTGATCAGAAGAACTATACAAAAAAGATGGAGAAGTACCAGCGGGTCCGCCAGCAGGTGGAACATGATCTGCGCAATGTATCCCGCCAGGATCCACATACCGGTCAATTGCTGAAAAAGAAGATGCACAGTATCAAGGCACAGGGAAAACGGCTGGATCAGGAAAAAGAGAATATGCATCAGAAGGTGGAAACAGAAGAGGCAATTCTGTTCTGTTTTCCTGCAGACACTGCCATTCCCAATGGCCGCATGGTACTGGATCTGCATCTTCCCCAATTATGCATTGATGGACATGTGCTGGCTCAGGATATCTCTTTGACAGTGCGCGGTCCTGCTCACCTTGCCATCATTGGCCGCAATGGCTGCGGCAAGACAACCCTGATGAAAGAGATTTATTCTCAGTTGAAAGCCGATCACAGTCTGCGGATTGGCTGGATGCCGCAGAACTATGATGAGATATTAAATGAAGACGACACTGCCATTTCCTTTTTGTGTCCTTCTGGCAAAAAAGAGGAAGTGACACATGCCCGGCAGATGCTTGGGGCGATGCGGTATACAAGTGAAGAGATGGAACGTCCGATTCGTACTCTCAGCGGCGGCCAGAAGGGTAAAATCCTTCTGCTGAAGATGCAACTGGAACATGACAATGTCCTTCTGCTGGATGAGCCTACCCGGAACTTTTCGCCGCTTTCAGCACCTGTGATTGCCTCCACAGTGGCATCTTTTCCCGGCACGGTCATCATGGTCTCTCATGACCGCTCCTTCCTTGCCAAAACAGCCAGTCAGCTGTTCAAGCTGGATCTGCATGGTCTGCACCCATGTGATCTGGCGGTACTGGCGGACAGTGACGATTGAAATCTCTTTTGGAATACGTATGATGTAGACATGAGGAATCGGAGAAATACCGGTTCCTTTTCTTGTTGTAGGAAAAAGGAGGGAAGTATGCACAAGAAGTGTAAAGGAATGCTGAAAATGCTTGGTGCATTCCTGCTGCTGGGCAGTGGGATGGCACCCGTCCAAGCAGAGGAGAGTCCTGATCCCATCAGCTCTTTTCCAGCTGAGCAAAGTCAGGAACAGACACTAGAACAGAACGAACATATGCTCATCCGTGCGGATGGCATCGGTACGATCCGCATTGTCAGAAGTGATGGCTCTGAAGAAGTTCTTTCTGTTTCGGATGAAGTGCCGCTGGACACTGAAATTGCCGGTGCCATGGATGAGGAAATCACAATTTATGCTGCGGGAGAAGAAGGTCTTGTGACTGCCATGTGGGGCATGTTCAATAGCGATGGCAGTACAAAGACCATTGGTGATGGCATGGCTGTCAGTGAAGAGGCATCTGTGGTCTTTGGACATACAAAGATGATGCAGCTTAGCTTTGCCACCAAAGAACAATCGCAGGCATTTCACTATGGCACTTCGCCCAGGCGAAGAAGACTGGCAAGAGCATTAGCACCATCATCGTTTGCCAATGCAAAGCAGGGTGATACCTTCACTGGCAGACTCACACTGTCCAATGAAGATATCTATGCCAACCGATTCCATGTCAGCTGGCTCGATGGCGGCCTGGCAGAGATTTCTCATCTGTTTACAAACGGTGAAATCATGCTGCAATGTCTGAATCCCGGCGGCATTGGACCAACCAAAGATATTTCCGTCTATGGCATGTATGCACCAGTCTATCACACCTACCATGCCGAGATTACCCGCCTGGACCGCAGCACCGGTACCATTGCCATTTCTATGTACACGGATCCGCTGCTCTCTCCGCGCGGCCGTCCGCTTACCGGATACAACAATGGTGTCACCGTAAACTATCAGACCGTTGGCCGTACCGTGCAGTATGGCGGCGAGATTGAGCTGACCATGCCGGAAGGAAGTGCAGAAGTTGTGAAAAAAGATCCTTCTGGTGCCGGTGTTGCCGGGGCAAGACTTGGTCTGTTTCAGAAAGACCTCCTGATAGAAGAATGGATCAGCGATGGCAGTGTGCATGTTGTCAAAGCCGCACCCGGGACATATGAACTGCGTGAGCTGGAAGTACCCAGAGGCTACATCAAGGCAAAGCCTGTTACGGTTGTGGTCAATGCTGGTCAGACAGCATCCTGCCAGATGAAAGACGGCCGTTTGAAAGTTGTGAAAACGGATGCTGTGACCGGTGAGCCGTTGATTGGGTCTGTCTTTGAAGTGCGCAGGCAAGATGGCAGTGTGGCAGACAGATGGACCTCCGATGGCAGTGACCACTGGGTGGAAAATCTGGAAGAAGGGAACAGATATACACTTGTGGAGACCAGTGCGCCGCAAGGATATCAGAGTGCACCGCCGGTCACCTTTACAGCTGCTTGTGACAAAGAAATTGTGATTCCCGTTGCCAACCAGCCAAAGCGGATCCGTGTTTCCTTTTCCAAACAGGACCGCTATGATTCATCTGTCAAGCTTGCCGGGGCAGAGTTCACACTGTTCCATGAAAATGGCACGGTTGCCACCATGACAAATGGTCAGCCGGCAAGAGTGCTGACTGATGAAAATGGAAACTGTTCATTTGAACTGTATTACCATCCATCCTATACAAGCTTCTACGCCATGGAAACCAAGGCACCGGATGGCTATCTTGCTGACAATGGTGCAAGGATTGAACTGGGCAGTGCTTTGGAACGGATTGATCATCCTGTGCACAAAGTGCTGACAAATACAGCGGACACATCCATCCAGATTCATAAGGTGGATGCCATTGCCGGCAGGGCACAGGGAGATGCCACCCTTGCCGGAGCCATCTATGATGTGTATGATGCAAAGACCAATCAGAAAATTGATGCCCGTATGACTGGTACCAATCAGTTTGTAATCAAAGCGGATGGCTCATCCAACATCATCCGCGGTCTGCCGTTTGACCGTGACTACTATGCCATTGAGGCAAAAGCACCGGAAGGATATCTGCTTTCCCAAGAAAAGATTATGCTTTCTCTTTCCAAGACGGTGAAAGTGGGTAATCGTCGGTCCATTGATGCCCAGGCCAAAGAGAATCCGGTATCTGGAAAACTTGGCATCTATAAGCATTACAATAAGAAACCGGGTTCTGAGATTGATGACAAACCGGAAGAAGGTGCCGTCTTTGCAGTTGTGCTGAAAAAGTATGTCGAGCAGTATGGTTCAGTGTCAGAAGCGATCCAGCACAAGGATCAGTTTGCAGCGATGGAATATGACATCATGACAACAGGTAAAGACGGCCGTGCCGCTTCAAAAGATCTTGCCTATGGCACCTATCTTGCTGCACAGATTCATGCCGTGGATCAGGAAGCAGAAATCTGCCGGGATGTGTATGAATTCCGTATTTCCGGCACTCAGAACAATCCGATTCAGCAGGTATCCTTTACCAATGATGAAAAGGAATATGCTCTGCAATTGATCAAGACAGATGGGAAAACCGGCAGGTATATCACGTACCGTTCGGCTGCCTTCAAGATCAAGCAGATCCAGGATGGCTCTGGCAAGCCTATGAATGTCTATGTGACCCAGAAAGTCGGCCTGCGCACTGTGGATACATTCCGAACAGCATCATCGCAGCTGTTTCTGCCAACCGGCACCATCTATGCAAGTTATGAAGAAAAGGGCACAGTCACGACGCCACTGAAAGTCAAAGCAGGCATCTATCTGATTGAGGAAGTGGAAACACCGGCAGGTTTTGTGAAAACCAGCCCGCTGCGCATTGAAGTCAAAGCATCCGGCATCAGTGAAATCAAAGAGGATGGAACCCAGATTGTACGCAGAGAGATTGTCAATCAACCGGTCTATGGCCGTCTGCATCTGCGGAAGAAACTTGAAGAGATCAAGTCAGATGTATCTCTTGTCAAGCCGCAGGATCTTTCCAAAGTACGATTCGGCCTGTACGCTGCAGATACGATCATTGATCCGGCAGATGGCAGTATCCTGCTGCACAAGGGCGAACTGTTCTCTTCGTTCTATCTGAACAGTGATGGCACATACCTTCTGGATCAGATCCCGCTGGGCAGCTACGATCTGAAGGAACTGGAAGCACCGGCAGGCATTCTGGTGGAGAAGAAGTCATTTCCCATTGTCATTTCACAGACGGATGAAACCACAGAGATCTATGATGTGCAACTCCAGGTAACCAATCAGCTGACATATCTGGAAATTGTCAAAGAAGATATGGATGGCCAAGTCTTAACTGGAGCGAAACTGTCACTGCGGCGGGCATCAGATCATCAGGAGGTTGCTGCATGGGTATCGGGCAGGGATCCCTTTGTCATCACCGGTCTTGATCCTCAGGAAACCTACATCCTGTATGAGCTGGAAGCACCAGAAGGCTATGTCCGCCTGAAAGAATTTGATGTCAGCCAGCCAGGTACGCCAGGCCGTCATCGGCTTGCTGTCAAAAACACACAGGTGACAATCTCCAAGGAAGATCTTGGCGGCCAGGAAGTCAAAGATGCCCATATGAGCGTCATTGAAAAAAACACAGGAAAAACAGTTGATACATGGATCAGTGACGGCTCTTCCCATGCCATCATCAACCTGGAAGAAGGAAAAGAGTATATTCTGCATGAAAATCTGGCCCCGGCAGGATATGCAAAGGCAAATGACATTCCTTTTACGCCTGGCAAAGAGAATCTGCATCTTTCCATGGAGGATGTAGAGACAACGATTGCGAAGATCGATGATGAAGGCAGTCCTTTGTCTGGCGTCAGTTTTGAAATCATTGATGAAGAAGGCAATGTCGTTGATACACTCATCTCGGATGGCACAGAGCAAAAACTTTCCAATCTTACCGTTGGCAAAACCTATACGCTGAAGGAAACAGCAGGCCTGAACGGATACTATGGCATCAAAGAAAAAGTGTTTACGGTTGAAAAAGACAAAGATCTGCATCTGGAGATCGTCAATGCAAAGATCCGGTATGACGTTGAAAAGATTGATGATGAAGGCAGACCGGTCATTGGTGCTGTGCTGCAATTGTATGAGCAGGAAACAGGAGAACTGCTGGAAAGCTGGGAAACGGCAAATGAGAACCACCGGATCCAGACAGCACTGCAGGCTGGCAAAGATTACCGGATTCATGAAGAGAAGATCATCAATGGTGTGTACCGCGCATCTGATCTTTTGTTCCATGTTGAAACGGAAGGTACGGGTGAGCCAATCTGTCTGCAGATGGTGGATGCTATGGCACCAGTTGAAATCCGTAAATGCGATGAGAATGGTAATCTGCTTGCCGGGGCAAAACTGGCAGTGATGGAAATTGATGATGATGGCAGTGAAAAAGAAGCTGTCCGTTTTGAAAGTGACGTGCACAACGCATTCGATCTGACATCCTATGTAAGCACGGAAAAGAAGTATGTGCTGCGGGAACTGGAAGCACCAAAGGGATATCTGAAAGCACAGGATATTCCGTTTGTAGTAATGGGAACAAAGGAGAATCCACAGGTGATTGTCATGACAGATGCCTTGGAACCACGTATTCCGGTGACCACAGGCATTACTTCCCATACGGCATGGCGGATCCTGATGGCAGGGGCATGTGCAGTGCTTGCCGTGGGAATTGTTACAAAACGCTTACATTAATGCAGTACTTTTCTGAAAATGAAGATGTTAACATCTTGTGAACAGTGGCATGAATGCTATAATACTCGTGTCCTGCATATCGTATATGCTTTCGGATTGGCGAAAGTGTTTCTACCTGGCTGCCATAACAGCCGGACTACGATGTTCACAAGAAACATGAGCTGCGTTATGGGGATAATAGCGCAGCTTTTTTGTTTTTCACGGTATGTCGGGCAAGGAAAGAGGGGCTATATGCTAGAAAAAATCTTCAAACTCCGTGAGAACAACACAACAGTCCGTACAGAACTCATTGCTGGTCTTACAACCTTCATGACGATGGTTTACATCCTGGCACTCAATCCAACCATTCTGAGTGCTTCAGGCATGGATGCCGGTTCTGTTCTGACTGCTACAGCAGTCGCATCTGCCATTGCCTGCTTCTGCATGGCGGCATTCTCCAACAAGCCGTTTGCACTGTCTGCCGGCCTTGGCCTGAATGCTTACTTTGCGTACACCATCTGCGGCACAATGGGCTATTCCTGGCAGGCTGCATTAACAGCAGTATTGATTGAAGGCATCATCTTCATCATCCTGTCACTGACGAACATCCGTGAGGCAATCTTCAATGCCATCCCGGGTCCGCTGAAGGTCGCTGTCTCTGTTGGTATCGGTATGTTCATCACGTTCATCGGCCTGCAGAATGCACATGTCATTGTAAACAATGATTCCACACTGGTCGGTCTGTTCTCTTTCAAGAGTGCACTGGCTGATGGTACCTTCTCCAGCGAAGGCATCACGATTCTGCTGATGCTGATCGGCACAATCCTGATCTTCTATCTGCTGAAGAAGAACGTCAAAGGCTACATGCTCTGGGGCATTCTTGTCACATGGCTGCTTGGCATCATCTGCCAGCTGTGCGGTCTGTACAAGCCGAACCCGGATGCTGGTTTCTATTCTGTTCTGCCGACTGCAATTGTTTCCGCACCGGCTTCCATGGCACCGACAATGTTCAAGTTTGACTTTGCCTTCATTGCCGAACATCCGATGGATTTCTTTGTCATGATGTTCTCCTTCCTGTTTGTCGATGTATTCGATACACTGGGAACTGTCATCGGCTGTGCTTCCAAGAGCGGCATGCTCGATGAAAACGGCAAACTGCCTGGCATCAAGGGCGTTCTGCTGGCAGATGCCGTTGGTACAGTTGTTGGTGCCTGCTGCGGTACTTCTACCATCACAACATTCGTTGAATCTTCCTCCGGTATTGCCGAAGGCGGCCGTACAGGCCTGACATCCGTTACAACCGGTGTTCTCTTCCTGCTGGCACTCTTCCTGAGCCCGCTGTTCCTGACCGTTCCGTCCTTTGCAACAGCACCGGCTCTGATCGTTGTCGGCTTCCTGATGATGCAGCAGGTTTCCAAGATTGACTGGAGCGATCTGGTTGATGCAATCCCGTGCTTCATCTGCATCACCATGATGGCCTTTGCGTACAGCATCTCTGAAGGTATTTCCTTCGGTGTCATCTCCTGGGTCATCCTGCACCTGCTCTGCAAGAAGACAGATGAGACATCCGTACTGATGTATGTACTGGCTGTCATCTTCGTGATCAAGTACTTCCTGATCTGAGCAGACAAACACCTGATTATCCAACAGCGGTGGGACAAAATCCTGCCGCTGTTTTATAATGGTCACACGATGGACGAACTGCTTTCTCTATATGCAAACGTGATGCCGGAAGATCTTTATGAGCTGGCGGGAACAAATGCCATGCGCAGACTGCAGCGCATTGATATGAACTGCGGTATGAACTACACATCTTATCCGCTGTTTCAGCATATGCATGCATATTCCCGCTATACCCACAGCCTGGGCACCGCACTGCTCGCGATCCGCTTTCATCAAAGCAAAGAAGCCGTATGTGCCTGTCTGTTTCATGACATCTCTACACCGGTATTTTCTCATGTCATCGACTTTGTTCATCAGGACTATCTGAAGCAGGAGTACACCGAACAGGCAGGAGAACGGATCATCCGCAGCGATCCTGACATTCCAGCAATTCTTTCCAGATATGGCATTGCTCTTTCAGGAACACTGGACTATCACCGCTATCCGATCTGCGACAATCCAACCGGCCGTCTCAGCATTGACCGGCTGGAATATACACTTGGCAACATGATCAACTATGGCTTTGGCACCCTGTCTGAGGCACAATGGATTCTGTCTGATCTTGCGATGGAGAAAGATGAGCTTGTCTTTATCCACAGCCTGCCAGCTATTCTGTTTGCAAAGCGCAGCCTGCAGTGCGGTCAGATCTATGCATCCGATTTTGACCGCTATGCCATGCAGATCCTGGCCGAAATTGTCCATGACGCTCTGCAGGATGGCATTGTCAAAGAAGAGGATCTGTATACAGATGAGCCGGCATTTATTCAGCTGCTGTGCAAAGATGAAACATACCACCAGCGCTGGATCAATTTCTGCCATCTGTCCGCAGTCTATCCATCTTGTGCAGATGATCCCCATGCCCGGTGCATCCCTGCCAAAAAGCGCTGGATTGATCCCATGGTAAAAAACAGGGGAAGAGTCAGTCAGATCGACGCAGATATCAAGAAGGAGATTGCTGCATTTATGGCAGCAGATCAGAACAAATATCTCAGTGACAGAAAGGAACGAACTCATGAGTGAAGAAAAAGTAATTGTTGTCGCAAGTACAAACAAAGGAAAAATCCGTGAATTTGAACAGATGCTGAATCCAAGAGGCTATATTGTCAAGAGTCTTGCTGATTTTCCGGATATGCCTGAAATCGAAGAAAACGGCACGACTTTTGAAGAAAATGCTGTAATCAAGGCAGATGCTGTAACCAGGCGCTATGGCATCATGGCCATTGCGGATGACAGCGGTCTGTGCATTGATGCCTTTGGCGGTGAACCAGGTGTCCACAGTGCCCGGTATCTTGGCCATGATACGCCCTATGACTATAAGAACAAAGTCATCCTGGAACGCATGGCCAATGAAACCAACCGCGGCTGCCACTATACATGTGCCATTGCCGTGACAAGACCAAACCAGAAGCCGGTTGTCTTCTCAGAAATCTGTGAATGCGAGATTACCAGAGAGCCGAAGGGTGAAAACGGTTTTGGGTATGATCCGATCGTTTACTATCCGCCGCTCCACAAGACGATGGCAGAAATGACCAAAGAAGAAAAGAATTCCATCTCTCACCGCGGCAAAGCAGTTAGCAAGCTGGAAAAGTGGCTTGATGAAGAAAAACTGTAATTTCTTTTGCGGTCTGCTGTTCTTTCTGCTTTCTGTTGTTCTCATCCTGAGTGCTGTGCAGATGTGCTGTTTCAGCAGAAGCTTTTATGCCAAAGAGCTGAACAGCGAAGAAGTGGAAGAGAATACAGGCATGGCCAGCAAAGATGTCATTGCCGCTGCTGATGTTCTTCTGGACTATCTTGAAAACAAGCGGGATGACATCATTATTGAAGCACAGGTTAATGGCAGTACGCAGGAAGTCTTTAACGATCGGGAAACAGCCCACATGGTCGATGTGAAAGACCTGTATCAGAAAACACTGCTGGTGCGCAATATCCTAGCTCTCGGTACTGCTGCAGGCTTTGCCATCCTGCTGATCAAGGTAACGAATGGCCGTCAGAAACTGCTGCAGAAAGGTTATCAGGCAGGCATTTCCCTGACACTGCTTGTGATTGTCTTCCTTGCGATCTGGATCATGGGTGACTTTTCAGATTTCTGGTATGATTTCCATGAACTGCTGTTTACAAAGAATGATTACTGGCTGCTGAATCCCAATTCTTCCATCATGATCAATATGTTTCCGCAGGACTTCTTTGAACACCTTGTCCTGCGCATCTGCGTTTTCAGCAGCGGTCTGCTGGCGCTGCTTGGCATCCTGCTGTGGATGCCATGGCACACACTGTATACAAAGAAGGTGAAAGCATGATCCACGTTGTCCTCTATGAACCGGAAATTCCCCAGAACACAGGCAATATCATGCGTACCTGCAGTGCTTTTGGCATCTGCCTGCACCTGATCGAACCGCTTGGCTTCTATATGGATGACAAGCA
The DNA here is from genome assembly GCF_033971865.1 of Grylomicrobium aquisgranense. Lineage (NCBI taxonomy): Bacteria > Bacillati > Bacillota > Erysipelotrichia > Erysipelotrichales > Erysipelotrichaceae > Grylomicrobium > Grylomicrobium aquisgranense. The sequence goes on from NZ_JALBUR010000016.1 coordinate 10,926, forward strand.
TCTGAAAAGAGCAGGCATGGATTACATCAAAGATCTGCAGTGGGATATCTGGCATGACTGGCCATCGTTTATCCAAAGCCATCAAGGTGCCATGTACTATGTCACCCGCTATGGCTCTCACAGGCCTGACAGTTTTGATTATCGGAAAGATCAGGCGGATGGAAAAGATATTTATCTTGTCTTTGGCAAAGAAAGCACTGGTATCGACAAGCAGATTCTGAAAGAAAATCTGGATCACTGCATCCGCATTCCGATGGTGCCCAATGCCAGAAGCCTGAATCTTGCCAATTGTGTTGCTCTGATGGTATATGCGGTAGAGGAGCAGCTGGATTTCCCGGGCTGTTCACAGACGGAAGTTATCAAGGGAGCAGATTTCCTTGAAAAGCACTCTGATGGACAGCATCACAGTGGTTGGCTATGATGGAAAGGCAGTGAAGGAAATATGCTGGAATCGCTCAATGACTATTTGTCACTTGCCGTCATGGTGATATTCTGTGTGATCGGCTTTGTACTTCTGGTTTCTTTCCTGCATGGCAGTCATACAAGCAAGTCTAAGAAAAAGAAAGACCGCTATTATGCATTCTGGAAAGATATCAGTGATGGCCGGAATGAGAACGATGACGATCTTTTCTTCTTCTGATCAGGAGGAAACCTATGATATTTGAAACGCTGCAGACCCAGGAGGCACCGCATGTTCAGGGAGCCTATTCACCGGCTCTTTCTGTCTGTGATTACATCTTTCTTTCCGGGCAGCTGCCGCTGGACAATGATGGCGCGATGAGCACGGGTGATATCAGCAGCCAGACCAGACGCTGTATCGAAAACCTGCAGCATCTTCTCGCCCTGCGGGGGCTGGATCTTTCCTATACCGTACAGGTACGTGTGTATCTTGCGGATATGAATGACTATGCTGCGATGGATCAGGTTTACCAGCAGATGTTTAAGGATCCCTATCCTGCCCGTACCGTGATCGGCGTCAATGCGCTGCCCATGGGCGCAAAGATTCAGATTGACGCCAACGCAATGGACACAAGAGCCATCGAGATTCTGTGTGCGCAGGATGAACAGGAGACCAGCTGTCATGATGGCTATTGCAGCTGCAGGGAGAAGTAATATGGGACTTCCGGTCATGATGCAGTATGATCCTGAGACACAGCGGACATCGCTATTGTTTGAAGATGGAAACAAAGAGACAGTCACTGACAAGCCTCAGGTTTTTTTAGACCATCTGTGCATTCAGTATGGCAGCACCCGCAAGGGCAGGGAAGATGCCTACCGGGCATTGACAGGCTTTCATTGCAAAGCACCGGTCCTGCTGTCAGAACGCCTCAATACCATTTATTTTCCAACTACATCTCCATCCAATCCGGACTGCGTCTGGCTGGATGCCTCCCGGCTCATTTCCGTCCACACCAAAAATCAGATATCTTCTCTTGTCCTTTTTTCATCAGGACTTAAAATAGAAGTCGGCGTTGATGTCAGAGTGATCCGGAACCAGGTAAAACGATGTGAAATCTTCCTGTCCAGCCTCTATCAGAAACGCTGAAGAATCTGGAAAGGAACCACTATGCGTCAAAACCCGATCGCTGCCGAAATTGACAGAATGCACTTTACCAAGAAGGATATCCAGTACATCGCTGTGATTATTGCCTCCAGCCTGCTGTATGCCTTTGGCATGAATTCCTTCGTCAAAAGCGGCAATCTGTTCCCAGGCGGCTTTGCCGGACTGTCTCGTCTCTTGTCTGCCGTATGCAATACATTTCTGCATATCAATATCAGTTTCTCTGTATTCTACTTCGTACTGAACTTCCTTGTTACCATTCTTGTCTTCCGCAGGATCGGCCACAAGTTCATTCTGTACTCCGTCATCTGGTATACACTGACATCTTTTTTCACCAGTGTACTCAAGCTGCCAGTCATCACCCATGAAATCCTGCTGATTGCGGTGTTTGGCGGATTGATCAACGGTTTTGCCATCGGCCTTGCCCTGCAGTCAAATGCCTCCAGCGGCGGCACTGACTTCATCGCGATCTGGCTGTCCATGAAATTCAACAAGGAAACATGGAACTACATGCTGGCAGCCAATGCGGTGATTCTGGTCATTGCAGGATGTCTGTATGGCTGGTCGGTTGCCCTGTATTCCATCATCTTCCAGTATGTTTCCACACAGGTCGTCAATATCATGCACCAGCGCTATAAGCTGACCACACTGGATATTGTGACCAATATGCCGGATGAAGTCTGCACTGCGATCTTCCATACATGCCGCCATGGCATCACCAAGATCAAGTGCGAAGGCGGCTTTACCGATCAGGTACACTGGATGCTGATCACGACGATCAATACCTATCAGCTCAAGGAAGTTGTCGAGAATGTACGCAAGGCGGATGAACATGCCTTCATTGCCATCAACAGTGTGGAAAAGATCTACGGCAACTACTACCAGAAGCCAATCGATTGATATTTACCGGCACTGCCGGTTTTTATTTACACAAAAAAGATCCCCGCAGGGATCTCAGGATGATTACTTGTCAATGATTTCCATGCCGATGGCACGCTGTACCTGATCCAGCTTCTTATTGGCAATTACATTTGCCTTGGCAGCGCCATCACGCAGGGTTGTCTCCAGAATATCCGAAGAAATGATGTCATTGTACTTTGCCTGAATGTTTTCCAGCAGGACACATACATCATCAGCTACCGCACGCTTGAAGTCACCATAGCCTTTGCCTTCAAACTGTGCCTCAATCTCACCAAACGGCCTGTCATTTTCCAACGATGACATAATCTGCATCAAGTTGGAGATACCTGGCTGATAGTCCGGATCATAGTGGACATGGGCCTCATTGTCTGTAACAGCACCCATGATCTTCTTTCTGGCTTTCTTTGGATCATCCAGCAGATAGACACAGCCCTTGTCGTTATTGTCAGACTTGGACATCTTCTTGCTTGGATCGTTCAGTGACATGATGCGGGCACCAACCTTACCGATCAGCGGTTCCGGAAGCTTGAACAGCTCGCCATAGCGGTGATTCATTCTGGCAGCCACATCACGGGTCAGCTCGACATGCTGTTTCTGGTCATCGCCAACCGGTACATAGTCAGGATCATACAGCAGGATATCCGCAGCCATCAAAGCAGGGTAGGTATACAGACCGCCGGACAGGTTCTTTTCACCCTTGGCCTGCTTGTCCTTGAACTGGGTCATACGGGAAAGCTCACCCATGTATGTATGGCAGCACATGATATAGCCAAGCTGGGCATGGGCTTTGACATCTGTCTGCAGGAAGATCGTTGCTTTCTTCGGATCCAGACCACACGCCAGATACAGGGCAACACAATCCTTCAGGTTCTTCTGCAGGGTCTTTGGATCCTGGGGAACCGTAATGCAGTGCAGGTTGGCAATGAATGCATACATATCATAGTCATCCTGATAATCCACAAAGTGCTTCAATGCACCGATATACGAGCCCAGATGCAGCTGGCCTGTCGGCTTGATGCCGGAAAGCATTCTTTTCTTCATATGATTTACCTCTTTTCCAAAAGAAAAACGTCTCTTCAATGAAGGGACGCAGGAGACTTCTGATGCGCGGTACCACCCGTTCTTATCCACACAATCTGGATCACTCTTGGGATAACGGAACCGCCGTGTCAATATGACAATGCTCCAAGGCTCCAATGTCCGTATGATTGCCATGGCAGCTTTCACCAGTTCTGCCTCGCTGAACAAGGTTCCTATACGGACTGCACCTTTTCATAGCTCCTCAATTATTTCATATTTTTCAACTGTTTTCAATGGGCACAGATTTTCTTGACGCTCATGCTATAATACACGCATAGGGAGAAATGCCATGATTGTTGTATATACATCTCCGGGATGCGCCAGCTGCCGCAAGGTCAAGCAGTGGCTGAAAGACCGCAATATCCCGTTCATAGAAAAGAATATCTTCAAGATCCTGCTGAATGACAGCGAGATCAAGCATTTGCTGATGCGCAGTGAAAATGGAACGGATGATCTGATTTCCAAACGCTCCAAGATCATTCAGGAACAGCGCATCGACGTTGATTCGATGACGCTGGATGAACTGGTACAGTTTGTCCGGAAGAATCCAAGTGTTATGAAGCGGCCGATCATCATTTCCGAGAATAACTTCCAGGTTGGCTATGACGATGAAGAGATCGGTGTCTTTCTGCCGAAGGAGCTTCGTTCGATTGCCGCGCATCAATGTACGCCGGACTGCCCGAATTACAAAGCATGCGGACAGGTCAGAGAGGGGAAGGAGTGCGAAAAGAGGCCGTGATGGCTTCTTTTGTTTTTGGATATGAAGAAAGTACTTGTTGGCCTTTCAGGCGGCGTAGACAGTGCCGTTGCTGCCTATCTTCTGCAGCAGCAGGGCTATGATGTCACCTGTGCCTTTATGCGCAACTGGGATTCCGCAGCCGAGGATGACTTTGCCGGCAATCCCACCATCAATGATCCCGTATGCCCGCAGGAAAGCGACTATAAAGATGCCCAGAGTGTCGCCGATGCCTTGGGACTGCCGCTGTTAAGAATCGATTTCATCAAAGAATACTGGGATGATGTCTTCAAGGAATTTCTCTCAGAATACCGTAAAGGCAGAACACCCAATCCTGATATCCTTTGCAATCGCTATATCAAGTTTGACAGCTTCATGAAATTTGGCCAGAAACAGGGTTTTGATACCGTCGCTACAGGTCATTACGCCAAAAACGGCATCGAAAACGGACACGGCGTCATCCTGAAAGCCGATGACCGCAACAAGGACCAGTCCTACTTTCTCTGTGAAGTACACAGAGAAGTACTGGACCATGTTCTGTTCCCGCTTGGTGGCATTACCAAGCCGGAAGTGCGTGAGATCGCCGCAAAACTGAACCTGTCCATTGCAAAAAAGAAGGACAGCACCGGCATCTGCTTTATCGGAGAACGCCATTTCCGCCAGTTTCTGTCCAATTACCTGCCGATGAAACCAGGTCCGATTATCAATATTGTGACGGGTGAAAAGGTCGGTACTCATCAGGGTGTGCTGTATTACACGATCGGCCAGCGCAAGGGACTGGATATCGGCGGCATCGGTCCGTTCTATGTCATTGGCAAAAATGTTACTACCAATGAACTGTATGTCACAGATGAGGATCATCAGGACTGGCTGTACAGCGATGCCTGCATCGTCACCGGTGTCAATGTGCTGGCTGATCGCACACTGCCAATGGATTGTACTGCCAAGTTCCGCTACAGGCAGAGTGATAACGATGTCCATATCGAATGGCTTGATGACAGCACATTGAAAGTAACCTATCCGGAAACGATCCGTTCTGTTACGCCAGGTCAGGAAGCTGTCTTCTATGATCATGATGTCATGATCATGGGCGGCAAGATTGATGCAGTGTACCGGAATCAAGAAGACCTGATGGCAAAGATCCAGCAGAAGGCTGCAGGATACCACCATGGATGATTCCCTTGAAAAACTCAACGGGAAGCCCGTGCGCATCCTGTTCCGCAACAGTTCCAACTTCTATACGGTCATGCTGTTTCGCACCAGTGATGAAGAAGACAGAACATTGACGGTTACCGGTATCTGTCCGTCGATCCAGACCGATGTCATGTACAACATCTATGGCCGCTATGTCGAGCATCCCCGCTATGGCATCCAGTTTGCCCTGGAACATTACGAAGTCTCTTTGCCAAGTGAAGAGGAAGGGGTGATCCGCTTTCTGAGCGGGCCATCGTTTCCTGGTATCGGCAAAAAGACCGCGTCTTCCATTGTTGAAGCACTTGGCCCTGACTGTCTGGAAGAAATCCGCCGGAATCCGGAAATCCTGCATCTCAAGACAAATCTCAATGACAAACAGATCAGTGCCATTGAAAGCGGGATGTCACAGTCTGATGAAGGGCTGTCTGAACTGTCACGTTTCCTGAATGTCTATGGCATTGGCTCCCGCAGCATCATCCGCCTCAACCAGGCATATGGCAAAGAAGCACTGCAGGTATTGAAAAATAATCCCTATCAGGCAGCGGAGGAATGCGACGGCTTTGGCTTTGCCACAGCGGATAAGATCGCAGCCTATCTTGGCTTTGCGCAGAATGATGACAGACGTCTGGAAGCACTGCTGATTGCATTGACGATGGATCTGTGTGTACGCAGCGGTGACAGCTATGTCGACAGCGATGATCTTGAACAGGCATTTGCAAAGAGTACAAAAGGATTTGACGCAGACTATCCCAAATACCTGGATGCGGCAGTGGCACGTCATAAACTTGTCAATGCGAATGGCCATATCTATCCCATCACCCAGTATGAAGCTGAAACCGGCATCACCAATTTTCTCAATCATTTCCCGCTGGAAAATATCGACCCCGCAGATCCGCATACTGTAGAAACCTATCTGCAGTCGATCCAGGATAACTTCGGTATCGAATATGATGCTGTCCAGAAAGAAGCGATTCTTTCCATTCTTGACCATCCGGTACAGATTGTGACCGGCGGTCCGGGCACTGGCAAGACAACAGTGGTACGGGCAATGGTGAAGCTGTTTCATCTGCTGTATCCCGATGCCGCCATTGTCTGTGCCGCCCCAACCGGCAGGGCAGCCAAGCGGCTTTCTGAGCTTACCGGCACACCTGCGGCCACCATCCATTCCCTTTTACAATGGGATCTCGATTCCAATACCTTTGGCAAAGATGAAGATGATCCCATCCAGGCAGATCTGCTTGTCATTGATGAGTTTTCCATGGTCGATGCATGGCTGTTCTATCATCTGCTCAAAGCAAGTGCACATGTGAAAAGGCTGTGCATCATCGGTGATGAAGACCAGCTGCCAAGTGTCGGACCCGGCTGTGTGCTGCGTGATCTGATTGCCAGTGGACGTTTTCCTCTGCTGCGGCTGGATCATATCTACCGTCAGAAGGAAGGCTCAGATGTGATTGCCCTGGCGCATCAGATCAAGACAGGCCATCCGGATTTCTCATCCCTGCAGCATGATATCGTCTTTTATCCATGCCGGGATGAAGAGATCAAAGACAATGTACTGGCAGTCGTGCGCAATGCCCTGGAGAAAAACTATACGGTCAATGATATACAGGTGCTTTCACCAATGTACAAGGGAGCAGCCGGCATCAGCACATTAAATAATGCGCTGCAGATGGAACTGAATCCATATGCCCCTGAGAAAAAGGAACTGCGCCATGGCTACCAGATCTTCCGGGTAGGTGACAAGATCCTGCAGCTTAAAAATCAGCCGGATGACAATGTCTACAATGGCGATATCGGTATTCTTACGGATATCCTGGATGCAAAGCAGGTGGAAAGCCACCGCACTACGGTAGTGGTCAGCTTTGGTGATCATGAAGTGGAATACAGTGAAGAAAGTCTGGACCATATCACACTAGCCTACTGTATCTCTGTGCATAAGGCACAGGGCTCCGAATATCCGATTGTGATCCTGCCGATCAGCCGTCAGCACCAGTTCATGCTGCAAAGAAAGCTCATCTATACAGCGGTCACCCGTGCCAGAAGAAGCCTGGTCATCCTGGGTGATGAGGATGCCTTCATGAAAGGAGCAGCGACGCTGGAATACCATCCCCGTAAGACAGGCCTTGCCCAAAGACTGAAAAATGATGAAACAAGTGATGACAATCCATTTTTCACAGATGGCGATGGGGATGATCCCTTTGCAGATGAGGATATTGCATAGTAATTAAAACAAATGGACGCATCAAAAAACAGCGGTGAGACTAAGCTCATCGCTGTTTTCATCATGAAGAATTACTGCTGTGTTAACAATGCTTCATCACTGGCAAAGACCGTACCGGAAACTTCCTCAAACTTGGCCAGCAGTGTTTCGACGGTCAGTTTTTTCTTCTCTTCACCGGCAATATCGACAATGATATGACCCTCATGCATCATGATCAGACGATTGCCGTTCTTGATGGCATCCATCATGTTGTGGGTGACCATCATCGCAGTCAGATGATCCTTTTCAATGACACTGTTTGTCAAAGCCAGGACCTTCTCAGCCGTCTTTGGATCCAGGGCAGCAGTATGTTCATCCAGCAGCAGAATCTTTGGTTTCTGCAAAGATGCCATCAGCAGGGTAACTGCCTGTCTCTGGCCGCCGGACAATAAGCCAACCTTGGAAGTCAGCCGGTCTTCCAGACCAAGATTCAGCGGTTTCAGCAACTTCTGGTATTCATTCTGTTCCTGCTTGGTAACACCCCAGGAAAGCCCGCGGTGCTTGCCGCGTCTTGCTGCCAGGGCCAGGTTTTCATCAATCTGCATGGTCGCGGCAGTACCGGTCATGGGATCCTGGAATACACGGCCGACATAGGCAGCGCGCTTGAAATCCGGCAGACCTGTCACATCGTGGCCATCGATCACGATCTGACCGTCATCAATCGGCCACACACCGGCAACCGCATTCAGCAGGGTGGATTTGCCCGCACCATTGGAGCCGATCACGGTCACAAAATCACCATCGTGCAGCGTAAGACTGACATCAATCAATGCTTTCTTCTCATTGATCGTGCCTTTGTTAAAGGTTTTGGAAATATGTCTGAGAACAAGAGAGTCCATTATTTGTCCTCCTTCTGAAAGCGGGCAGCATTGCGTCCTGCTCTGGCAAAGGAATTACGCTGCTTTGCCTGCAGGTAAGGAACAGCAAGGAAGATGGCAACGATGATGGCTGTAAACATCTTGAGCCAGTTGGAATCCAGCTTGAGCCACAGCACAATCGTCACAACGATATAGTAGATGACACCACCCAGTACGACAAAGACCAGCCGGCCGGCAAAGTTGAGATGTCTGCCGCACAGGGCATTGCCAATCACTTCGCCGATGATGACAGCGGCCAGGCCGATGACGATGGAGCCGCGTCCCATATTGATATCAGAGAAGCCCTGCAACTGTGCCATCAGGGCACCGGAGAAGGCAACAATGCCATTGGAGAAGGCAAGTCCGAGTACGGTCATGCGGTCAATGTTAATGCCCTGTGCCTTGGCCATTGTCGGGTTGCAGCCGGTGGCACGCATGGCGGATCCGGCTTCAGTACCAAAATACCAGTACATGATGGCAATCAGAACGGCAGCAATGACCGCTCCGATGGCAATGGTTGGCGGAATGACACGGGATGTCACAACCAGTGCGTATTTATCAGCGGACACTGCTTTGTTGGCTGCCATTCCCATGATAGCAAGGTTAATGGAATACAGTGAGAACTGAGTCAGAATGCCTGCCAGAATGGTCGGAATGCCCAGCTTTGTATGTAATAAACCTGTTACTGCCCCGGCAGCCATGCCGGCAAGGAAGGCGACCAGCATTGCCAGCCATGGATTCCATCCTGCCAGAATTAACATAACGCATGTCGCGCCTCCGGTTGTGAAGGTACCGTCTACGGTCAGATCTGCTACATCAAGAAGACGGAAAGTAATATAAACTCCCAGGGCCATAATGCCCCAAATGATGCCCTGGGCAATACCGCCCGGCAGAGCACCAATCAGATTTCCAATACTCATTTTAATTTTGCTCCCAATTGATAAACGCATGACATGGGTGCAGTTGTCTGCACCCATGTAGTTGTCTGCTGTGCTTAATCAGTTTTCAGCAGTATATGCCTGATAGCCATCAGGAACTGTAATGCCAAGCTTTGCGCACCTGTCCGCATCATATTCTTTGACCGGATTCTCATAGTATTCAACAGGCATATCACTGATCTTTTCTTCTCCGGTCAGAATCTTCACAGCCATCTTTCCGGTTGTCTGACCAAGTTTGTAATAGTCAATGGACATGGTTGCGATGCCGCAGCCGCTCATGATACCTTCCTCACCGGTAATGATCGGTACCCCAGCAGGCTCAGCCACGTTATTGATCGCTTCGGCGCAGCTTGCTGCTGTATTATCGGTCGGAATATAAAGCGCATCACAGTCATTGCAGGCACTCTGGGTAACACTTGCCACATCGTTTGAATCGGAGAAGGTGTACACCTTTACAGTCTTGCCTTCATCTTCCAGATATTTCTGTACCTGCTGCGCCTGATAAACACTGTTGGCTTCGGCGGAGCAATAGAGAATGCCGATGGTTTTTGCATCTGGCAGCAGCTCATCAAACATAGCAGCCTGCTGATCCAGCGGAGCAAGATCAGAAGTTCCGGAAATATTGCCTCCTACGGTGCCGTTGAAATCATCTAATGAAAGGGCAACACCATATTCTGTAATAGCTGTGCCCAGAATCGGGATTGTGCTTGTTGCAGAAGCCGCAGCCTGCAGAGATGGCGTCGCATTGGCCAGAATCAGGTCCACGCCCTGAGTGACAAACTGATTGGCAATTGTTGTACACTGGGCAGAATCGTTTGAGGCATTCTTCAGTGTGACCGTCACTTTATCACCAAGCTCCGCCTTCAGTTCATCCTCAAAACCCTGACTGGCAGCATCCAGAGCCGGATGCTGGACCAGCTGGATGATGCCAACTGTGTAAGTGCCATCATCAGAGGCTTTGGCATCGGCTGAGGATACAGAGGCAGATGCAGTCGGACTGGATGCACAGCCTGCCAGGGCTGCAGCAAGAACACCTGCTGTCATCATTTTGCAAATATTTTTCATAGTTTTCATCTCCCTGAAATATATTACAGCATGGATGAATTTTATTACAATTAGAGGAAACAGGCAATACCATCCGCTATCGATTTGACTTCAAACCGTATTTTTTTTACGTTAAAGGCAACATTGTGCTAACATAATAAAGAAATCGCTGAAGGGGAAAAGTAGCATTTCTGTTCAGGCTGAAAGAGAGTAGACGGCAGGTGCAAGTCTATAGCCGGCAATGATGTGAAGCTGCCCGTGAGAGCATGTTAATCCATGCCGTTTCCTGCGTTAAAGGATGAATTAAGGTGCACACACATGTGTGAACCAGGATGGTACCGCGTTGACAGCGTTCCTGGAAATATGGAACGCTTTTTTATATTCATCAGGAGGTCATCATGACAAACAAACAGCTGACTGGCAATCAGGTACGCCAGATGTTCCTGGACTTCTTTGCGTCCAAAGGATGCATGGTAGAGCCAAGTGCCAGCCTCATTCCTCACAACGATCCAACTCTGCTTTGGATCAATGCCGGTGTTTCTGCTTTGAAGAAGTACTTCGATGGCAGTGAAAAGCCGGCTTCCAACCGCATATGCAATGCCCAGAAGTCCATCCGGACAAACGACATTGAAAATGTCGGCAAGACAGCCAGACACCACACCTTCTTTGAGATGCTTGGCAATTTCTCAATCGGCGACTACTTCAAGACCGAAGCCATCACCTGGGCATGGGAGTTTCTGACCAGCCCGAAATGGATCGGCTTTGATCCCAAGCGCCTGTATGTCACCGTTTATCCGGATGATACCGACGCCTACAATCTGTGGGTCAAGGTCGGCATGGATCCCAAGCATATCCACAAGACGATGGATAACTTCTGGGAAATCGGCAGAGGTCCGGGCGGACCGGATACCGAGATCTATTATGACCGTGGTGAAAAGTATGATCCGCAGCACCTGGGCGAGAAACTGTTCTTTGAAGACATGGAGAATGACCGCTACATTGAGGTCTGGAACATCGTCTTCTCCCAGTATGACTGCCGTCCGGGTGAAGTGCCGCGCAGTGAGTATAAGGAACTGCCGCAGAAGAACATTGATACCGGCATGGGTCTGGAAAGGCTTGTCGCTCTGATTCAGGATGGTGAGACCAACTTCGATACCGATCTCTTCCTGCCGATCATTCATGCCACGGAAAAGTATGCCGCTCATCCGTATTCTGATCCTGAATATAAGATGGCATACCGTGTCATTGCCGATCATATCCGTACGGTGACATTTGCCATTGCCGATGGCGCCATGTTCTCTAATGAAGGCAGAGGCTATGTTTTGCGCAGAGTATTGCGCAGAGCAGTCCGCTATGGCCGCAAGCTGGGCATTAACGGAGCTTTCATGTATAAGCTTGTCCAGGTTGTCGCTGACAATATGAAAGACTACTATCCGTATCTGGAAGACAAGGTGACCCTGATCAGCCGCCTGGTCAAGCAGGAGGAAGAATCCTTTGCCAGGACGCTGGACAAGGGTGAGGATCTGCTCAATGCTGCCATGAAGGAACATGAAAAGGAAAAGGCTCTGCCTGGCGATGTCGTATTCCGTCTGTATGATACGTATGGCTTCCCGAAGGAACTGACCACGGAGATTGCCCAGGATGCCGGCTATACGGTTGATGAAAAGGGCTTTGAGAAGGAAATGGAGCTGCAGAAGCAAAGAGCCAGAGATGCCCGTGCCAATGTGCAGTCCATGCATGGCCAGTCCAAGGATCTGATGGACTTTACAAAGGAAAGTGTATTTACCGGTTATACCGACAAGACCTGCAAAGGTGAAGTCATCGGCCTGTTCCATGATGGCGTGGCTGTCAATGAACTGTCTGATGAAGGTGATGTGATTCTTTCCAGCACCTGCTTCTATGCAGAGAGCGGCGGCCAGTGCGCAGATACCGGAAAACTGTGGAATGATACATTCAAGGCAGATGTCGTTGACGTGCAGAAAGCACCGCACAAGCAGCATATGCATCATATCGACCATGTCGAGGGTATTATCCACATCGGCGATGTACTGGAAGGTGCCTATGACTTTGCAGCAAGACAGAGAACCCGTGCCAACCATTCTTCTCTGCATCTTTTACAGGCAGCTCTGCGTCAGGTACTGGGCGATCACATTGCCCAGGCTGGTTCCTACAATGGACCTGATTACGGCCGTTTTGACTTCACGCATTTTGAAAAGCCGACGGCTGAGCAGCTCAAGGAAGTAGAGCGCATCGTCAACGAGAAGATCAATGAGGATCTGCCTGTTACAACCCAGGTTCTGCCGATTGAAGAAGCAAAGAAGACAGGTGCTACAGCCCTGTTTGATGAAAAGTACGGCGATACTGTAAGAGTTGTATCTATGGGTGATTTCTCCAAGGAATTCTGCGCCGGTACACATGTCAATAACACAGGTGATCTGGGCAGCTTCCATATCCTGTCCGAAGAGTCTGTCGGTTCCGGTGTACGCCGTATTACTTCTGTCACCAAGATGAAGTCTTATGACAGCTTCAAGCAGGAAGAGGAGACACTTGAGGATCTGGCTGCTCTGTTGAAGCTGAAGAAGGCAGACGGCCTGCATGAGCGGATTGCAAAGCTTCTGGAAGAAAATAATGAACTCAAGAAGGAAGTCGCAGCTGCCAATGAGAAGGCACTGCAGGCCGATGCTGAAAGCAAGCTTGCCCAGGCAAAGGAGATCAATGGACTGCATGTTCTTACGGTTAAGCTGAGGAACTTTGATGCCGGTGAGCTCAAGAAGTATGCAGAGCTTCTGCGCAATAAGATGCAGGATGGCTTTGTATTTGTGGCTGATGAGACAAATGGAAAAGTTGTCTTTGTGGCCGCAAGTTCCAAGGCGGCAATTGCCAAGGGTCTCAAAGCTGGCGATATCGTCAAGAAGGCAGCCCAGATCTGCGGCGGCAATGGCGGCGGCAGACCGGATATGGCTCAGGCCGGCGGCCGTGATGTAGCCAAGATTGATGAGGCAATCGCTGCTGTCAAACAAATCATTGAGCAGTTATAACGACAAACATAGAAAACCCGGGAAACCGGTTTTTCTTTTTGGCTTCAAATGTGAAAATTCACTAAAGTTTGGCATAGCCTGCATGCACACTTATATACTTTTTTTGCATTTTGTCCTAAAATATGAAAAAGGAGGCTCGTATGAATAAGAATAATCAGGATGTTACGGAAACTGTCAGCTTTAATGCCGAAGAGATCCGCCGTTCTAATATCTGTGAGATTTTAAAGCATGTTTCACAGGCACTTGAGGAAAGAGGCTATAACTCGATCAATCAGCTTGCGGGCTATCTGATTTCCAATGACCCGGCTTACATTTCCAGTCATAATAATGCCAGAAGCATCATTCAGTCTGTTGAGCGCCATGAGATCATTGAGGAGCTTGTCAGATTTTACCTTGAGGAGCACAAGTGAAGTATTTAGGCCTGGACCTTGGCAGTGTGACCTGCGGCGTTTCGATCAGCCAGACCGGTCTGATTGCCGGTACGTATGAAACAATCCGCTTCAAGCCGGATGATTATGATTCCGCCCTGGATCAGGTGCTGGAAGTGATCGCCAAAGAGAAGCCGGATGAGATTGTGCTTGGCATGCCGTATATGCTCAATGATGATATCGGACCGCGTGCACAGATCTGTCTGGAGTTTGGCAGACAGCTTGAGAAGGAGAGCGGTCTGCCTGTGCATATGCAGGATGAGAGGATGACGACGGTGGAGTCGGAGGATATTCTTCTGCAGGCGGATGTTTCCAGGAAAAAGAGAAAGAAAGTCATCGATCAGATGGCTGCTGTTGCCATCCTGCAGAGATGGCTTGATAGTGGCAGAAGGGGCTGAGGCCGCCTTTTGCTTTTAGGGGAAAGGAATACTTGTATGACTGATGACAACCGCATGACGATCACCGACGACAATGGCCAGGAACGGGAGGTGCATATCCTCTCCAACTTCGATGCCCCGGATGGACGCCACTTTGTGCTGTTTGAGGATCCTGCTAATCCGGATGCCGGCGTGTATGTCTACCAGTACGATGATGATGGCAACATGGATGTCGTAACGGATGAGAAGGATCTGGAAATGTGCGAAGAAGTGCTTGGTGCAATCAGCGATCAGCTGGAAGGAGGATCCGATGGCAACTGAAGATACTGCCAGCCTGAACAATGAGGAAGAAGCGCAGCCAAAGAAAAAGAAGAAGCACAGCATCGTCTTTCGGATTGTGTCAGTCATTGTGCTGCTTGGCATCGTGATTCTGGTGTCTGAGGGATACTACTATTATCGATGCACACAGCCGATGTCTTCCCAGAGTGAAACGGTGGAATTCGCCGTTCCGGATGGGGCTACGATTGCGTCTGTATCAGAAGATCTGCAGTCAGCAGGCCTGATCCGCAATGCAAAAATCGGCTATTACTTTGCCAAGCTGAATGGCTACAGCAATCTGTATGCCGGCAAATTCAACCTGGACAAGTCCATGACCCTGGATACGATCTACCAGACATTGAATGACCAGAGTGCTGCCATTTCGGATGCCTCGGTCACCATCATTGAAGGTGACTGGGCCAAGGATGTGGCTGCTAAGATTGCAGCAGTTACAGATGTATCTGCGGATGATCTGATGAATCTCTGGAACAATGCGGACTGGATCCGATCCGAAATGAGCAAATATCCATTCCTGACAGAAGATATGTTTGCGGATGGTGTCAGATGTTATCTGGAAGGCTATCTTGCCCCGGATACATATTCTTTCAAGCAGGACAGCACAGCAGAAGAAATCACGGAGAAGATCCTGGATCAGACCAATGCCGTCTACAGCCAGTACAAAGATCAGTTTGCCGCATCAGGCTATACGATTCATCAGATCTATACGCTGGCTTCCATTGTGCAGTATGAGGGCGGCTCTCAGGATGAGGAAGTACTCAAGAACATTGCCTCGGTATTCTACAACCGTCTCAATGCAGATATGCCTCTGCAGTCATCGGTCACGGTCTGCTATGCCATTGACTATGACAAGCAGACTGACAACTGGCAGTCCTGTGAGGTCAACAGTGATTTTGATTCACCATACAATACCTATCAGCATGATGGCCTGCCTCCCGGCGCGATTGAAAATGCCGGTACAGCAGCACTGGAAGCGGTCCTGAATCCGAATCAGACTGATTATTACTACTTCATGGCAGATGTCTACGGTGATGGCACGGTTTATTTTGCCAGAACACTGGATGAGCACAATGCCAATGTAAACAAATATCTCTACGGCAACTCATGATCCATTCTGTCTGTGTCTATCTGCATGATGACAGTGCGTGGCTGCTGATGTACCGCAACAAGAAACCACACGATGTCAATCATGGCAAATGGATCGGCGTTGGCGGCAAGATGGAAAAGGATGAAACACCACTTACGTGTGCCATCCGTGAAACGCGGGAAGAAACCGGTTATGAATTGGTGCCAGATTCTTTACAGCTGCAGGGAGAAGTCCTGTTTGATTCGCCGCTTGCAGAAACAGAGAAGATCTGGATCTATACAGCACAAGTGCAAAAGCATGATCTGCCTGTATGCAATGAAGGCACGCTTGCATGGGTGAAGGAAGAGGATATCTTTTCACTGCCTATGTGGGATGCGGACAGAATCTTTCTGAAAGAAGTACTTGCAGGGATCCAGCAGCCGTTTTACTATCGTGCACGGTATGATGAGGCAGGCCGGCTGACAGGCTTGTCAAAGGGAGATGAATGATGAGTAAACCAATCATTATTGGCATTGCCGGAGGCAGTGCATCTGGAAAGACAACGATTGCAGAAGAAATCCGCAATGCGTTCTCAGATGAAAAGAGTGTATTGATTATCCGTCAGGATGACTATTACAAGGACCAGTCGGATATGCCGATGGAAGAGCGCCGCAAAACAAACTACGACCATCCGCTTGCATTTGACAACGACCTTCTGATCTCCCAGATCCATGATCTGCAGCATGGCAAGCCGATTGAAAAGCCGAACTATGACTTTGTCAATCACACCAGGGCAAAGGAAACAACAACCCTCTATCCATGCGACGTGCTGATTCTGGAAGGTCTGTTTGTACTGGAAGTCAAAGAGATCCGTGATCTTCTGGACATCAAGGTATTTGTGGATACGGAACCAGATATCCGGTTTATCCGCCGTTTGATCCGTGACGTCAAGGAAAGAGGCAGAACCCTGGATTCAGTTGTGAGCCAGTATGTGACAACGGTCAGAGTCATGCATGATTCCTTTGTGGAACCAAGCAAGAAATATGCCAATATCATCATTCCGGAAGGTGGTTCCAACACAGTTGCAGTCGACCTTCTGATCACAAAAATCAGTAGCATCATCCACCATGGAATGCTATAATTACCGCGCAAATTTAATCAAATAAAAGGAGTCGTTCATGTCTGAAGATAAAATTTATGTCACTGAAGAAGGCTTGAAAAAGTTACAGGATGAGTATGATAATCTTGTCCATGTTGTTCGTGAAGAAGTAAAAGCAGAACTGGCAGAAGCACGTTCCCTTGGTGACTTGTCCGAAAACGCCGACTATGATGCCGCACGTGACAAGCAGTCTCAGGTTGAAAGCAGAATCGCTCAGCTGGAACAGATGCTGCAGCCGGGTCACTATGAGATCATCAATAAGAAGACCGGCCGTTCCAAGACCGTATCCATCGGTTCTACGGTTACCATCCGTTTCCTGGATACCAAGGAAGAGGGAACTTACACCATTGTTGGTTCCACCGAAGCAGACCCGCTCAATGGCAAACTCTCCAATGAAACAGCACTGGCAAAGGCCATCCTGGATCACAAGGTTGGAGAGACAGTGGATGTCAATGCCAAGCAGCCATACTCTGTTGAGATCCTGAAGACCAAGTAATCACTACATCATATATCAACTTAAAACAGGTGATATGTTTCGCAACGAAACGCATCACCTGTTTTTATTCCTGCATTATCCAAAGGCAGACCATCAGGAGACAATGGCAGCATCCTCCACCACATCATTGGAAACGGTGATTGAAAGCCCAGTCTGGAATCCATATGATGCTGGGGCTGCAGATGGTGTAACAGCAGGAAGGTGCTTATTACAGCAGAAGATGGGGAAGCGGCTGCCGTACCGGAGGCACATGCCGCTGCCAGCACGGGAAGCAAAATGATGATTTTATTCTTCCTGAACATGATGAATCCGCTATATCTATCTGCATTGTACGCGATCAGTAAGCCAGAAAGCACATGATATTTTCCTTCCTATTTTCATCAATCGGATCAAGCTGCCTGATGGTATGATGATGCTGTAAGCACATCGTACACATGGCTGTACTGGTTTCTGTTTATCAGTATCATCCCTGCAGTCATCATTTCATTTTGTGGGAATCTGATCATGTTACTGTATTCAGCACTTTTGCCAATCAAACAATCTGTTACAAAGGTGGACTTTGTCCGCCTTGCTGTAAACTGGAATCTCACCAGTAAGTTTCAACAGGGGAATTCATCATTTTCAAGGACATAAGATCAGTGGAGGTTTCCTGTATGAAACAGACACTGATTTTGATTGCCATGATTGCCCTGGCCCTGTGCATCGATCTTTCTCCTGTGGATCTCGCCAATCTGCAGAATGAGAGCATTCATGTTTCGATTGATGGTGAAGTACAGAATCCTGGTGAGTATGAACTCCCGTTGTATTCGCAATTGACATCTTTGTTGGAAATGGCGGGAACAACGGCAAGTTCTGATCTTTCCAGTCTGAATCCTGATACGATCCTGAAAGATCATGACCGCATTATCATACCGGCAGTTTCCGCACAATCCAAAGCCAAAGTATCCATCAATGCGGCAAGCCAGGAGGATCTGACAGCACTGCCTGGCATCGGACCTTCCACCGCTGCCCGCATCATTGCTTACCGGGAAGAAAATGGCTTCTTCCAGCAACTGGAAGATCTGATGAACGTCAAAGGCATTGGGCCAGCCAAGTTTGACAAGGTGAAAGATCACATTTCTCTATGAAGACAATCTGGAACAGAATCCTGCTGCTGGCACTATGTGTTTTTGTGTTTCGATGTCTCTCATCAAGGTGGCCGTATCTTTTCCTTGTCCTGCTTTGTGCATATTGGTTCTTACGAAACAGAGATTACTCGTTTGTACTTGCCGGCATGATTCTTCTATGCACCATGATTCCCATCTATTCATCATCCATGCCATCGTTTTCTCAAGGCAGGGTAGTTTCTGTTTCTTCAGGCTATGGCATCATCCAGAACGGCAGCGAACGCATTGTACTGTACAGCCAGGAAGAACTGCCGTTTGATGCCGTGGTTTCCTTTACGGGTGAATACAAGGAGCTTGTCTCTTCACCAGCGTTTTACCGCAATGATTTTGCCAAAACCATGCAGGCAAAAGGAATTCATTATTCTTTGTCCTGTAAAGATTTCCAGATCCTCACGCAGTATCCATCTTTCCGCCGCTTTCTGCAGAAACAGTGTGCTGCCATTGAAGATCCTGTAATCTCTGCTTTTGCCAGGAAAGTACTGCTTGGCATATCTGACAAAGAGCAGGACAGCTATCTTTTCCGGCATGGCTTTTCTTTAACCGGTCTGCTTGCCTTATGCAATCTCATCCTGAAATACATCCTGGATCAAAAACAAAGAGAGAAGGTGCTTCTAAGCATTGGCGGTTTACTGTTTCTGCTGTATGGCTTTCCGCTTGTACTTGCCCAGTATCTGCTTGTCCATCTTTTCAAACGGTCCAGTATGCGCAAGGATCAGGTACTTGGCCTGGGCTTTCTGATCCTGCTGTTTGTTTACCCGGAAAGCTACATCTCTGTCTCGTTTCTGATTCCGGCTGCTTTCCGTCTCTGCTCTCATTTCTATCCGCGCAGAAAATCTGTTTCTTTACTGACATCTTTGTTGCTGCAGGGATGGTTCTTTCATGGCATGGATCCCATTGTTTCCCTGGTCTATCTGTTTGTCAGGCCATTGCTTGGCTTTGTCTATGTTCTGTGCTTTCTGTATGTATTTGTCCAGACTTCTTTTCCTGCTTTGCTGGTAATCCATATTGATCGCTTTTTATCTTTGTTTTCGCTGTTTCATCTGCCGGGATCGATCCTTGGCTTTGGCCTGTTTTTCTATGTCCTGATGGCAGTATGCATGATGCATCTCAAACATGCCTCCCTCTGGCTGCTCGGTTCTTTATTGCTGTTTCAGCTGTCTGGCCTGTTTCATCCATTTGCGTCTGTGTCGTTTATCAATGTCGGCCAGGGCGATGCTATTTTGATCAAAGGACCGTTACGCTCGTTCAGTATTCTTGTCGATACAGGCAAGCCAGAGCAGTGGCGTACACTGTCGGCATTTCTGGAAGGAGAGGGGATACGGAAACTGGATGGTTTGATCATTACCCATGGTGACAACGACCATTCCGGCAATATGGATTCTGTCATTGCAAAGTATCAGCCGGATACGGTATTGACTTCACATGTGAAAAGCATATGTGCCGGAAAGCTGTGTCTGTATGATCTTAATGATCTGGAAACAGAGGATGAAAATGAGAGCTCTCTCTGCATGTATTTCCAGATCAACGGGCTGAGGTATCTTCTGACAGGTGATATCAATGCCAATGCAGAGGAACGCATTGCCCGCCGCTATGGGAAGCTGAAATTGGATGTATTGAAGCTGAGCCATCATGGCTCTGCCACTGGTTCCAGCTCCATCTTTCTTGACACCGTGCAGCCTTCTGTGGCTGTGGTCTCAGCCGGTGCCTACGCTTTGTACCACCATCCATCCCAGGAAGTTCTGCAGCGTCTTTTGCAAAGGCACATTGTCTGGTTCAATACCAGAGAGGAAGGAGATATCCAGATCCAGGCCATCGGCCCATGGAATTGTGTGCTGACGGCTGGTGACAGGATTGGTATAATACGGACTGATGAGTGAATATGCAGTATATGGTAAAAATGAATACCGGGAAACGGTCCAGATCCAGCGGATTCTGCAGGAAGAGCGCGTAGAAAAGACGCAGGTTGTAGAGATCGATGCTTCCAATGCTTCACAGTTTCGCATGGAAGATGCTTTGACCCAGTGCAATATGATGACACTGTTTTCTGATGAAGGCCGCAGAGCAGTGATTTTGAAAAACCCATATTTTCTGAAAAGCTCTGACAAAGCAAAGGCAGATGGCAAAACCAAGGACACAAAGCGGGAACGCATGCTCTCTCTTTTGGGCGAATATCTTGCCCATCCCAATCCCGATACGGCATTGATCTTTGATCTGCAGGGAAATGATATTGATACCCGCCGCAAAGAGACAAAACTGCTGGAGAAATACCATGTGAAGATGATTGCCTGCAATCTGATCAAGCCATGGGAATTTCCTGACCATATTGCAGAGCTGTTAAAGCAGGGCGGCTTCGTGCTGACAGCAAAGGCCAGAGCAGAGTTTGACCTGCGGGTAGGTACGGATGAATTCCAGCTGCATCATGCGATTGAGAAACTTTCTCTGTATGGAGAAAAAAACTACGATGAAGATACGATCCGCCAGCTGATTCCGGAAGATGCCAATCTGGATATGTGGCAGCTTGGCAATGCCTTTATGAAAGGGGATATGGCCGGGGTTGTACGGGCCAAGGAACAGATGTTTGCCAAAGGCATGGATGTCAATGCCATGATTCCTTTGCTTGCCAGCCAGCTGCGGCGTGCCTATGATATCGCTGCTTTGCGGGATCTTGGCTATGACGCTGCCCGGATCGCCATCCGCCTGCATGCCAAGGAAAGCGGCATCCGCATGACGCTGAAGAACATTTCAAACCGCTCGGCCAGAACACTCTTGCATCTGGAAAGTGAGCTTGCCAGTGTGGAGCAGGGCATCAAAGCCGGGACACTTGTACCCAAAGATGCCTTTGAGACATATCTTCTCAAATACGGAGGCAGACATGGCTGAGACACAGAAAGTTGTCCATCCCTTTGCCCCAATTGTTGATGCCCACAGCAGGGTATTGATTCTTGGCTCGTTTCCTTCCGTGATTTCCAGACAGCAGTCTTTTTACTATGCCAATCCGCATAACCGCTTCTGGCCGGTGCTGTTTGCGTTGTTTGAAGAAGAGCCTTGTGAGCGCACAGAGTTCTGCCACCGGCATCATATCGCCTTATGGGATGTAATCCACAGCTGCACGATTACCGGATCCTCAGATGCCTCGATCAAAGATGTCAAAGTCAATGATATTAACGGTCTGCTGAAAGACAGTGAGGTCCGGGCTGTATTTACCACAGGTACAAGGGCATCTTCTTTGTATGAAAAGTACATTGACTGTAAGCTTGTGCATATTGCATTGCCAAGTACGTCCAGTGCCAATGCAAGAATGAAGATGGATGATCTTGTGAATGCCTACAGGATCATCAGGGAGTATTGCGATGAAAAAGATTGAACTGCTGGCTCCGGCCGGCAATATGGAAAGCCTGAAGGCTGCCGTGCAGGCAGGCTGTGATGCCGTCTATCTAGGCATGACAAACTATTCTGCCCGTGCCTTTGCCGGCAATTTTGACAGGGAGCAGCTTGTGGAAGCGGTGCACTATTGCCATGTGCGCAATGTGCGTGTCTATGTGACGATGAACACGATGCTGTATGAAACCGAGATCGAGCGGGCTAAAGAAACTGTTGATTTCCTGTATCACAGCGACGTCGATGCACTGTTAATCCAGGACCTTGGCCTGTTCCATCTTGTCCATACCATGTATCCTGACTTTGAGATTCACTGCTCCACCCAGATGCATATTCATAATCTGGCTGGTGTACAGGTGATGAAAAACGAAGGCGCATCCCGGGTTGTCATGGCAAGGGAATCCCCAATTGAACTGATTGAGAAGGCATGCCAGATGGGCATTGATATTGAAGTGTTTGTCTATGGTGCCATCTGTATCTCTTATTCCGGTCAGTGCCTGTTTTCTGCATCGATGAAAAATCGCAGTGCCAACCGCGGCATGTGTGCCCAGTGCTGCCGGCTGAAATACTTCCCGGATGGCACCCATCACTTCCAGGAAGGTGACTATATCCTTTCCCCGCGTGATCTCAATGTCATCGATGAAATCCCCCAGCTGATCAAAGCGGGTGTTGCTTCCCTGAAGATTGAAGGCCGCATGAAGCGCCCTGAATACGTGTATCTTGTCATCAGGACATTCCGGGAAGCCATTGATGCCTGCCAGCAGGGCAGAGAATATCATGTTTCAAGAAAGAGACAAGAAGAACTGCTGGAAATGTTCAACCGCGGCTTTTCCAAAGGACATCTGTTCCATGATGATGTCAAAGAACGCATGAGCCAGTACCGCCCGAATCACCGCGGCATCCAGATCGGCACCGTCGAATCCTTTAACCATGGCGAAGTTACGGTAAAGCTGTCTGCACCGCTCCATCAGCATGACGGCCTGCGCATCCTGCATACACCTGCCGACATTGGCCTGACCGCAGTCAAAATCTTCCGCAAAGGAAAACTTGTCAGCTCTGCTGACAAAGGAGACATCGTCTCGCTGCCGCTGCATGGCAAAGACAGACCAAAGCCCGGTGAGCCTCTGCAGAAGACTAGTGATACGGTTCTGCTGGCAGAGATTGATGAAGAGATTGCCCATAACAGCCGCAAGGTTCCTCTTTCTGCAGAGTATCATGCCATGCCTGGTGAAACGATGAAACTATGCTTGAAAGATGCGGATGGCCATGAAGTAACGGTCGAGACGGATACGGCCCTGGAAATGGCAAAGAAGGCACCGATGCAGAAAGCACAGATCGAAAGCTCTCTTGCTAAAACCGGTGATACCTGCTTTGTGATCGATTCCTTCAGTGGTGAGGCAGGCAATGTGTTTATTGCGGTATCACAGCTCAATGCCTTACGGCGAAATGCACTTGCCAAGATGGAAGCAGCGCGTGCCGTCCTGCACAAGCGCACGCAGGCAAGACCGTACGATTTCCATCTGGATCCCACACCGGCACCAAAGCAGCGCATCCTGATTGAAGAAGATGATTTTGCCAGCGAGAGTAAACCATACGATGATGCCTGCTTCATCACCCAGGGCCATGGCCTGACTCCGGTCATCAACCAGGAACAGATGCCTGGCGGTTTCCTTGCCGATACCGTCATTTCCCAGATGGGAGATTTCTCCTGTGAGATGAAAGACTGCATTGCCGGCATGACACTGAATCTTGCCAACAGCTATGCACTTGCCTTTGTATTGTCGCATCCTGGCATTGTGGGGGCTGTGTTCTCCAGTGAATGCTCCAATGAACAGATTCATCAGACACTGACTGCCTTTGCATCGCGCTATGGCTTTGTGCCATATACGTATGCACTTGTTTATGGCCGCCGTGTATTGATGCATATCAAGGACCGCTTTACATCTGAAAAAATCACATCAATGCAGGATTTGCATGGCTCTGTGTATCCGGTGCGCTATAATGGTTCCAGCACAGAAATCGTGGAAAATGAGCCGGTTCACCGTGCCAATCCATACTGCTATGGCAGCTATGTGATTCTGGATGAATGGACAAAGGATCCATCATCTGTACAGGAGGAAGTCAATGAAGAAATTTTGGGAAGAATTTAAGGCTTTTGCATTAAAGGGAAATGTCATGGATATGGCCATTGGTGTCATCATGGCATCTGCATTCGGCACTGTTGTATCATCTCTGACTGACAACATCATCAATCCGATCATCGGCCTGCTGTTCCAGCTGGATTTCAGCAATGTTGCCATTCATATGGGAAGTGTGGATCTCAAGATCGGCGCCTTCATTTCATCCGTCATCAATTTCCTGTTGATGGCACTGGTGCTGTTCATCATGGTCAAAGCCGTCAACAAAGCTGTCAACCTGCATCCCAAGAAGGAAGAAGAACCGGCAGCACCTGCCAAGAGCCCGGAACTGCTCGAATTGGAAAAGATTACAGCTCTGCTGGAAAAGCAGAACGAAAACAAGTAAGCTTTTGGCTTTTCGCAATCTGAAAATGGACTGTTCTCCTGTGAGAGAGCAGTCTTTTTGCTATAATAGCAAAGCGTTTAAGGAGAAATAAATGTTTCTGAAACAAATCCAAATGCAGGGATTCAAGTCCTTTGCCGACAGGACGGTCATCAACTTCTCTGACCCGATTACCGGCATCGTGGGTCCCAACGGCTGCGGAAAGTCAAATATATCAGATGCGGTGCGCTGGGTGCTTGGTGAGCAGAGTGCCAAAAGCATGCGCGGCGACAAGATGAATGATGTCATTTTCGCCGGCAGTGCCGACCGGCGTAAACTCAACATGGCAGAAGTCACCCTCATCTTTGACAATACCAGCCGGGTACTCAACATGGATCAGGATGAAATCGAAGTCACCAGAAGACTTTACCGTGACTCCGGTGATGCTGCATACCTCATCAATAACCAGAATGTCCGCCTCAAGGATGTCGTTGACCTGTTCCTTGACACAGGTCTTGGCCGTGATTCTTTAAGCATCATTTCACAGGGCAACGTTGTCAGCTTTGCCCAGGCCAAGCCGACAGAGCGCCGCGGCGTGTTTGAAGAAGCCGCCGGTGTCTCCAAATACAAAAAAAGAAGAATGGAATCACTGTCCCGCCTGGAGCGCACCAAGGACAATCTCGATCGTTCCACTGACATCCTCAATGAGCTGGAAAAACAGGTCTCCCCATTAAAACGGCAGGCACATAAAGCTGAAATCTACCGGCAGAAGAAAGCACGTCTGGAAGAGATTGAAATCTCTGTGCTTGTCTCGGAGATTGATGAGATCAATGCCGGCATTGAATCTGCCCGCAAGACATTATTTGATATTGATACAAAGACGACGATGCTGCAGACAAATATCCAGGTTGCAGAAAACCAGATCCAGCAGGACCGCTCAGCTGCTTCCAGGCTGGATCAGGAAGTCAACAGCATGCAGGAAGAGCTCATGTCTTTGCTCAACAGCATTCAGGCTTTGGAAGCACGGCGTACAGAGCTGGATGAAAAGGCCAAGTACCTGATTGAAAGCGGCAATACCCAGCAGAAGATTGAACAGACGCGGCAGCTGCTTGCGGCGGCCAAAGCGGAATATGAAGACCGTAAGGCACGTGTGGATGCTTTGCACAATGAGATATCACTGTTACGTGAAAAGCTGACTCTGGCAGCCACAAAGATTGCGGATACGAGCGGTGCCTATGAAGCAGCCCAGGGTATGTTGCGGTCATTGGAAAACCGGCATAACGTCATTGAACAATTGATGCGCAATCCTTTCAATAACCAGGCTGGCATCCGTTCCATCATGGATCACCAGCATGATCTGCGCGGCATTCTTGGTGTCATCGGGCAGGTGCTCAAAGCCAAAAACGGCTATGAAGAAGCGATCTCCACAGCCCTTGGCGGTGCCTTGAACAACATCGTTACGGCTGATGATGCCTGTGCCAGAGAAGCCATCCGCTTTCTGACCAGAAACCAGAGCGGCCGGGCAACCTTCCTGCCTATTACGGTATGCACACCGCGCTATGTCTCACGTGATGCACAGATCATCTGCAACAACACCAAAGGCTACCTTGGCAATGCCAGTGCCTTTGTCGAATGTGATGCCCGCTTTGATCCGATCGTTGCCTCACTGCTCAACAACGTCCTTGTATGTGACACGATGGAATCCGGCAATAATCTGTCTGCGTTAACCAACCGCCAGTACAAGATCGTTACGCTGGATGGTGAAGTCATCCACCGCGGCGGATCCATGACCGGCGGCAAGACACGCCACAATGCCAACATCATGACGATGCAGAAAGAGGCCAATCAGATTCAGCAGTCACTTGATGCTCAAAGGGCCAGAGCCCAGCTGGCAAAGAAAGCACTGGATGAAGCCAATACACAAAGAGAACAGATCGGCCGCCAGCTGCGTGAAAAGCAGATTGCCCTGGCAGGTTTGGAACCGGTGCTGGATGCCAAGCAGGCAAAGTATGAAAAGCTGCGCAATGAAATGGCACTGCTTTCTCCCCGGCAGGAAGAGGCTTCTGAAACAAAGCCTGAGGATGATCTGATTGCCAGATTGAATCAGGCTTACCAGCGGCGGGATACGCTGACCGGCATGATCAAGACCAAACGGGAAGAGCGCATGTCAATCGGGCAGAATGCAGACCGCAGAGAGAACCAGCTGCGCCAGATGCGCAAAGATTTATCGACGGCACAGGCAAGTGCCAGTGCCCTCAAGGTTGATCAGGGCAGGCTGGAAACAAAACTGGAAGCCAATCTTTCAAGACTTGTGTCTGAGTATCAATTGACTTATGAATCGGCTTCCCAGCGCAAAGAGGAAGCGGAGATTGAGGATCTGGTGAAGGCACGTGAGGAAGTTGCACAGCTGCGTTCTGAGATTCAGCGGCTTGGCAATGTCAATATGAATGCACCGGAAGAATATGCCGAGGTCAACCAGCGCTATGAAACCATGAAGAAGCAGATTGAAGATCTGACAGCTTCCCGTGACAAGATTCTGGCTGCCATTGATGAGATGGATGAAGTCATGAAGAAACAGTTCCGGGAAACCTTTGATAAGATCAATCTGGCTTTCAATGATATCTTTGTCTCTCTCTATGGCGGCGGCAAGGCCAACCTGTATCTGCTGGATCCCGATGACATTCTCAATACCGGCATTGATATCGATGCCCAGCCGCCGGGCAAGGCAGTCCAGAATAACATGCTGTTCTCCGGCGGTGAAAAGAGTCTGATTGCACTGTGCGTGCTGTTTGCCATCCTGAAGGTCAAACCGGTTCCGCTGGTCATCCTGGATGAGGTGGAAGCAGCCCTGGATCCGGGCAACGTGGAGCGTTTTGCCCAGTATCTGCACCGCTATACAGACAAGACACAGTTCATTGTTGTCACGCACAGAGTCGGCACCATGGAAAACTGTGATGTGCTGTATGGCGTCACCATGCAGCATCAGGGTGTTTCCCAGATGCTGAAAGTCACACTCAAAGATGCGGTATCATTAGCCGATACAAGCAAGGAGGCTGTATGAGTTTTTTCTCAAAACTGAAAGAAAAATTTGCCGGCAAACAGGATAAAGCCGTCTATCTCAGCGGCTTTGAAAAGTCCAAGAACACATTCTCGGATGCCCTCAACCAGATGGGATCCAGCTTCCACGGCGTCGATGATGACTTCCTGGAACAGCTGACCATTGTCTTATTGGAAAGTGATGTCGGCATTGAACTGGCTGATCTGATCTGTGAGCGGCTGAAGAAGAAATGCGATGAATATCCCGGTATTACATTCCACTGGGCCATGAACTTCCTTCTGGAAATCATGAAAGACATCTATGATGAAATCCCGGATGCACCAATTGTCTTTAATGACAATGGTCCTACGGTGATTCTTCTAGAAGGTGTCAATGGTTCTGGCAAGACAACAACGGCTGCCAAGCTGGCCAGCATGTATACTGACCAGGGCAAGAAGGTTGCTCTGGTAGCGGCGGATACGTTCCGGGCTGGTGCCATTGATCAGCTGGCGGAATGGGGTGAGCGGCTGAACTGCCCGGTTATCAAGGGCAGAGAGAATGGGGATCCCAGTGCTGCCATCGTTGATGGCTGCCGCTTTGCCAAGGAAAAGGGTGCTGATATTCTGCTTTGCGATACGGCTGGCAGACTGCAGAACAAGGCAAACCTGATGCAGGAACTTGCCAAAATGAACCGTGTATCTTCCAGAGAGATCGAAGGGGCACCGCATGATACATGGCTGGTTCTGGATGCGACAACCGGCCAGAACGGTCTGACCCAGGCACAGGTGTTTGCCGAAAGCACTAAGCTGACCGGCATTATCCTGTCCAAGATGGATGGCACTGCCAAGGGCGGCATCATCCTGGCCATCAAGTACAAGCTGCATCTGCCGGTGTACTTCATTGGTCTTGGTGAACATCCTGAAGACCTGCGTCCATTTGATCTGGACAGCTATCTCTACAGTATTTCCGAAGGTCTCAAAGATGTCCAGTGAGCGTGAAACGTACAACCGTCTGTATGACTTCTATGGTGTCCTGCTGACCAACCGGCAGCAGAATATCTTCACACTGTATTACCAGGAAGAT
Source organism: Grylomicrobium aquisgranense (assembly GCF_033971865.1). Lineage (NCBI taxonomy): Bacteria > Bacillati > Bacillota > Erysipelotrichia > Erysipelotrichales > Erysipelotrichaceae > Grylomicrobium > Grylomicrobium aquisgranense. The sequence goes on from NZ_JALBUR010000016.1 coordinate 39,580, forward strand.
CTTTCACTGATGGAGATTGCTGAGAATGAAGGCATCTCGCGGGCAGCGGTGAGTGATACGCTGCGCCACTGCCGTGATGAGCTCAATGGCTATGAAGATCAACTGCATCTTCTTTCCTCTTTTGAGAAAAGAATGCAATACTATGAACAGATTCGTAAACTCTCGTCCAAAGAGGTAAGCAAGCTTCTGGACGCATGTATTAATACTGAAATCGAAGGAGGAAAAAATGAGTAAGATTATTTCAGTCAATTCCGGCTCCTCATCTTTAAAGTTCCAACTGTATGAAATGCCGCAGGAAAAGGTACTGTGCTCTGGCCAGGCAGAACGCATCGGCCAGCAGCTTGGTACGTTTACCATCAAGTACAATGGTGAAAAGAAAGTCACCAACATGCCGATTCCGGACCACAAGACCGCTGTCCAGAAACTGCTGTCTTCTCTGACAGAATGCGGCATCATCAAGTCACTGGATGAGATTGATGCAGCAGGACACCGCATTGTCCAGGGCGGCCCGTATTTCGGCAAGTCTGTGATCGTCGATCAGGATGTTGTCGACAAGGTACAGGAACTGGCAGAGCTGGCTCCGCTGCACAACCCGGCACATCTTGTCTGCTATGAAGCATTCAAGGAAGCACTGCCGAAGATCGGCCATGTCTTTGTCTTTGATACAGCGTTCCATCAGACCATGGGACCCGAATCTTATCTTTTCCCGGTGCCTTATAACTGGTACAAGGAATACAAGATCAGAAGATACGGCGCCCACGGCACATCTCACAAATATGTCAACAGGCGTGCTGCCGAACTGATGAACAAGGACTATCACAAGCTGAACATGATTACCTGTCATCTTGGCAATGGTGCTTCCATCACCGCCATCCGCAATGGCATGGTGATCAATACATCCATGGGTCTGACACCGCTGGGCGGCATCATGATGGGTACCAGATGCGGTGATATTGATCCTACGGTTGTCTTCTATATGATGAAGAAGCTGAATCTGACTCCGGATCAGATGGATGTCATCCTGAACAAGGAAAGCGGCATGCTTGGCGTTTCCGGCATTTCCTCTGATGCAAGAGATATCCAGAATGCTGTAAACAAAGGTGATGAAAGAGCAATTCTTACTGTCAATCTGTATGCCAACAGAGCCATCAATGTCATTGGTGGCTACTTCATGCAGCTGGGCCACTGTGATGCCATGGTATTTACTGCCGGCCTTGGTGAAAATGACTGGCACACAAGAGAGAGAATCCTGAAGGGACTGGAAGAGGGTATGCATCTGGATATCGACTATGACCTCAACATGCAGGCTGTAGGAAAGGAATGCTGCATCTCCAGACCGGATTCTGCTGTGCAGGTCTGGGTCATCCCGACAGATGAAGAGCTCATGATCGCCAGGGATACTGCAGCGCTGCTGCACCTTTGATATGCACTTCGATTTTCAGAATCTGCGGTCTGTCATTGCGGACAGTCCCATCATCACCGTCTTCCGCCATGAGCACCCGGACTGTGATGCCATGGGATCACAGAGTGCCCTGGTGACCTGGCTCAAAGAAAACTTCCCGGACAAGAAAGTCTATGCCTTGGGCTATGAGACATGCGACCAGGCACCATTCCCGGCAAGTGACCGTGTCAATGATGATACGATTGCAAAGTCCACGGCCATTGTCCTGGATACGGCCAATCAGGACCGTGTCGATGACAAGCGTTTTAAGGATGCCCGCTTCCTGATCAAGATTGACCATCATCCCAACCGGGAACCCTTTGGCAATCTGTGCCTTGTGTTTGATCAGGCAGCCGCAACCTGTGAGATCCTGACAGCCTTCTTTGAACAGAACAGTGATCTGTTGATCTCCGGAAAGACAGCCAGATATCTATATGAAGGTTTACTGACAGATACGCTTTGTTTCAGAACAAGCAATACGACTGCTCACACGCTGCATACAGCCAGCTTTCTGGCATCGTTCCAACTGGATATTCCAAGCCTCAACAGAATGCTGTTTGATACAGATCTGGAAGGATTCCGGTTTGCAACGTATCTGCGTTCCAGAGTGCAGCTGATTGATGGGCACCTGGCCTATGTGATTCTGCGCCGCAAGGATTTGCAGGAGTGGCACCTTTCCGCATCAAGTGCAAGAAACCGGATTGATGAACTGGGACACGTCAAAGAGTTTGTTGTCTGGGCAATGTTTACCCAGCATGATGACGGCCAGGAACTGTTTGACGGGTCATTGCGCTCCAAGACCGTGACGATCAATGATATTGCCGAGAAGTATCACGGAGGCGGGCATAAAAACGCTTCTGGCGTTAAGAATCTCAGCGAAGCAGATATCAATCAGATCCTGCAGGATCTGGATGCACGCATCCAGGAAGAGCATCACTGAAAACAATTTCGGATGTAAGTAAGCGGACAGGCAGAACACCTTTCCGCTTTCATGCGTTTCTTCTCTGAAACCTTGTAAAATCCTTTGATTCTGCCATCATTCTTTCAATAAATCTTTCCAAAGATTCATCTTCCGTTTCCTGTTTACATGATTAATACTGATGATGAAAGGGGAGGTATAGAAACATGATGACCGAACTTAATCGCAATCTTCCGAAGGATCATTTTGATGCAAACATGCTCGGTGCCTTCAGTACTTCGGATGAACCGCACCGTCTGATCAAGGACGACAAGGTAGAATTCCGCTGGCTGCGGCGCAAAGTGACAAACGATGTGCTGCTGTCCATGGCACCATTCATGCATTAAGAAACAGGAGTAATCATACTCCTTTTCTTTATGCCCTGCGGGATGCGGAAATCCGCACCTTCTTTGACAATACCAAGATTGGGATCTTCTGGAAAGATATCAACCGCCGCTTCATCGATGGCAATGCGTTCTTCCGTGACTGCTGCGGCTTTACACAAAGATCTGACTTTGTCGGTAAAACGGATGAAGAAATGGGCTGGCATGTCAACCCTAATCCATTTAAGAATGATGAATACAGAGTGCTGCATTATGGTGAACAGATCAATGGCGCAAAAGGAACTGCATCTCCCATGGCAAGATTCGTTCCATCAAGGCATGGAAGTTTTCGATCATCAGAAACGGCAGTATCGTCGGTCTGCTCGGCTACTTTGTTGATCTTGGCATTATTGCCGCAGGCACACACAATATCACCGCAATCCATCAGAATTCTGTGACAGGTCTGCTCGACCGCAGGGGACTTCATGATGCTTTCTGCCAGTATCAAAGTAGCTGGCAGAAAGAACACCGTGACTTTGCACGGATGGATGTGCAGCGGTTGGCAAAGACAGTGCTATCGGCAGACTGAATGCAGGCTATTTCCTGATTCTAGAACAGATGGACAGCGAAGATGAACTGAGAAACACACAGCGCAGAATTGAATCTTCCGCTTCCGTTAATACAGAGCTGGAACATAAACAGGATCTCAGCATTTGTTTTATTGTGGAAAAGCAGATAATTTATTTTTATATATTGACATATCTATAAACAGCGATATATTAAAGCCATGAACATCAAAGACATCTGCGGCGCCCTCGACAACCAGACGCGGCGCGACATACTGAAGTGGCTGAAAGAGCCAGAGAAATATTTTCCTCCCCAGGGTATTCATGTACCGGAAGGGATAAAGTTTGAGGGTGGTGCCTGTGTTGGCAGCATCTGTGACAAGGCAGCCATTACCCAGTCTACGATTTCCCACTACCTGGATATCCTGCAGAGGGCAGGGCTGGTGGAAAGCCAGCGGTGTGGGAAGTGGACGTACTACCGCCGCAATGAGAAGACGATACAGGCATTTGCGGACTACATCAAAAACGAACTATAAACCGGGCAGCAATTGCTGCCCTTGCTTAAGGGCTTACATATCGACAAAGAGAGATATAAAAATATAAAGGAGTGATTCAGATGAAACTTGATGAACCGTTACACACATTAAAACTGCAGTTAAAATCCCGTCTTGTGTATCCACCAATGGCTACCGGCAGTTCCAGCAACGGCTGCCCCAGCCAGCGCACTCTGGAACACTACCTGCAGGTAGCAGCCAACCCGCATGTAGGTCTTTTGATCACAGAACACAGCTACATTGATCCTCAGGGCAAAGCAGGCCAGAACCAGATGTCCTTTGCCTCTGATGATGTGATTCCTTATCAGAAAGCATTATCACAGCAGGTACATGAAGCTTCCAAGGGTCTTGTCCTGTTTGCCCAGATCAGCCATGCCGGTGCCAATACGTCTTCTCAAATCACCGGTCAGCAGCTTGTCTCTGCCAGTGCCCTTAACAAAGGCTTAGATGTCAGCCGGCCATTAACGATCAAAGAAATCCAGGCACTGGAAGATGAGTTTGCAGCAGCTGCAGTACGTGTCAAGGAAGCCGGCTATGACGGCGTAGAGATTCACTCTGCCCACAACTATCTGCTCAACCAGTTCTATTCACCGCTAACAAACAGCAGAACGGATGCCTATGGCGGACCATTTGAAAACAGGCTGCGCTTTCTGTTAGAGACGATCCAGAAAGTCAGAGCTGCCGTGGGAGACAGCTATCCCATTGCCGTCAGACTGGGCGGCTGTGACTATGAAGCAGGCGGCAGCACGATCGAAGATGCCGTTCAGGCCGCCAGACTGCTGGAAAAAGCCGGCATCGATCTTCTGGATCTTTCCGGTGGCATCCACATCTATCAGCGCCCCGGACACACAGAACCTGGCTGGTTCTCTGATATGAGCGAAGCTGTCAACGCAAACATCACGATTCCTGTCATTTTGACCGGCGGTATCAAGACAGTATCACAGGCAGAAACATTATTAACAGAAAACAAAGCAGATCTGGTTGGCGTCGGCAGAGCAATGCTTGCCAATCCGCTCTGGGGAAACAACTAAGGAGATAAAAATTTATGCATTTTGCAAGTAACGTGGTCAGGCCGCCCTATGAGGCCAGAAGTGTCTATCTGCAGGTAACAAGCGGCTGCAGCCATAACGCATGCCGGTTCTGCACGTATTACAAGGACGCACCATTTGCGATCTCACCAGATGATGAGATCATTGCCGATCTCAAGGAACTGGCATCCTATGGTGTTGCCTTCCCGAGAATCTGGCTGCAGGGTGCCGATCCATTCCTGCTGCCATATGAAAGACTCAAGCACATTGCCGAGCTGATTCATGAATATCTGCCCTTTGTCAAAACCATCGGAGGTTATGGCAGAGTGGACAGCCTGCGCAATAAGACAGCTGAGCAGCTCAAGGAATTAAAGAAGCTTGGCTACAGCGGCATCGTCTTTGGCGTCGAGTCAGCTGATGAAAAGATCCTGCAGCGGATGAATAAGGGCTATCATGCGGATGAGATCGTAACGCAGCTGTCCAAGATGGATCAGGCCGGTCTGCCGTATGAAGTGATCTTCCTGTCCGGACTGGGTGGAAAGGGCTATGGCCTTGACCATGCCAGGAAGACAGCAGAAGCATTCAACCAGCTCCATCCAGACCGGATTCTGATTGCCGGGCTGACCATCTTTCCGGATACACCGCTCATGAAGGATGTCCGCATAGGCACCTTCCAGGAAACAACCGAAGGCGAGCGTATTCAGGAGCTCATTGAATTCCTGAAAGATCTCAGGATTGAAACCCTGATTGATGCGACCAATGCATCGATTATCACATCGATTTATGGCATGATTCCGGTGCACAAGCAGGAGATGATTGACCGCCTGCAGAAGATTTACAATGCCTATGGCGAGCAGGGACTCAGAGAAATGAGAGACTCTCTCCAGGCAATCTGACATGGCTAAAACGTACTGATTATCGGTACCAGTCCAAGACCCTACGGCAACTCCAATCTGCTTGCCGAGGTATTCAGGAAGGGTGCAGAAGAAGCTGGACACAACGTTACTTACGCACCACTGGCCGGCAAGAAGATCGGCTTCTGTGTTTGCTGCTGTGTCTGAAAGCAATATGTCGTTTGGTTCTCTGTTATCTTGTCAGATGCAAGGGAATGCAGAGATTGTGGATCTGAATAGCAGAGAGTATATTGCGGAAGCTTCTTTCCGTCATATTCCTGCTGAAATGCTGCAGAAGCTGCCTTCGCCTATGTGGCTGATACGAATTGTTCCTGATGAGATGACCTTGCTTGATTCTTCACTGAAGAAAGATATGGGTCACGACAGACCTGGAAAAGATAAGTGGAATTTGTATGTAAGGAACAACATAAGAAACTGCAGGAAGAAGTTGTAGATCTGGAAGATATGAATTCTGGCATCTTTATGTTAAAAAATATGTAGCAGGAAATACATTCAGAGATTATCAGACAATTTAGGAGGCACACAATGACTAACGATCAGTATGAAGCTGCTTCATCCTTCTGGATCAAGAAGGATGCTGAATCAAAACATATGGATGATCAGGTACTATATGAACGGATTGATCATTTTCTGTCTGGGCATAAGGTGCTTGCATTAGCTTGTGGTGATGCTTCCTTTATTCGTTGTACTCCATTGGAGTATACATGGCATGATGGTGCTTTATGGATCTTTAGTGAAGGTGGATTAAAGTTTCGTGCTTTGCAGAATCATCCGCATGTGTCTGCTGCTGTGTTTGAAAGCAATATGTCGTTTGGTTCTCTGTTATCCTGTCAGATTCAAGGGAATGCAGAGATTGTGGATCTGAATAGCAGAGAGTATATTGCGGAAGCTTCTTTCCGTCATATTCCTGCTGAAATGCTGCAGAAGCTGCCTTCGCCTATGTGGCTGATTCGAATTGTTCCTGATGAGATAACATTGCTTGATTCTTCACTGAAGAAAGAAGGATATGGGTCACGACAGACCTGGAAAAGATAAGAGATATTTGTATGTATCGTGATCTAAGAGACATTGCAGTTGAGAATAAGAAGATTGTTTCCCAGAATTACTATTTAAAAGATGGCAGGAGAATTGATTTTTGTTCATTCTCTTAAGGAACATCAATCTGTGGTTGTTGTCAGTCCTTCTGTTCTTTCTTCTGCTGTTCTGCCTGCTCCTTTACATGATTCTTTCTGCAAGATCTCTGTCATCAATGATGACAGCTTTGCAGTGCCATGTGATGTTGTCATGAACTTTGCCAATGCCTATCATCCCGGTGGTGGCTATTTATCCGGTGCTCGTGCACAGGAAGAAGCACTATGCAGAGAGAGTACTTTGTATGCCTCTATTTCATCATCTGCAGCACGTGTCATGTACGATGCCAATCTGCATTCTTCTTCTGCCTGTAATACGGATTACATGCTGCTGTCACCATGCGTAGAAGTATTTCGTGATGGAGACAATAACCTGCTGCCTTCTACCCGTACAACAGCTGTATTGACATTAGCTGCACCCAATCTTCTGTATGATCCTAAGGTACGCGGCATTACGATGGCAGAACTGGATGATTATATGGTCAATCGTCTGTATCAGTTCTTCTTAATCTGCTTTTTACATGGCTATCGTACAATATGTACCGGTGCATGGGGCTGTGGTGCATTTGGCCACGATGCTGCAAGAGTTGCGTCCTACTTCCATACAGTGATTTACCAGAAGGGCATGGGGAAGTACTTTGATTCAATTCTCTTTGCCGTCAAGACGGGACGTGATCCCTACAACTATGACGCATTCAAACATGTGTTTTGATGAATCATGGTGCCAGGCTTACATACCGAAGGGAGAACTTTTGTTTAATTTATGCTGATTGCCAAACGATTAACCCAAGAAGATACTGAAGTAATCGAGAAAGTCAGAAAGCTTTATGACAGTGCTTTTCCAGCCAATGAACGTGTCAACTTACATCCAAGCGTTCTGGACCAAACCAATACAAGCGAGATCCTCTACTTCCTGGACGAAGAACAGTTTGTGGGCTTCATGGCACTGTTAACTGTAGGGAATATCACCCACATTACATACTTTGCCATTGATGATCAACAGCGTGGCAAAGGGTATGGCAGCAAGGCCGTCAAACTGGCAAGAAAACTCTTTCCAGGCCAGATCGTCATCGCCGACCTGGAAGAACCGGAACTAGGCACCAAGAACTACCACCAGCGCTTAAAGCGCGTTCATTTCTACAAAAAGAACGGATTTATGAAGACTGGTGTCTTTTACCGCTGGGAAGCAGAAGACTATCATATTTACAGCCTCGGCGGCACCATCTCAGAAAAGCAGTTCTATGACTTCTGGGATATCCTGGATCATCAAAGACCAGATCTGGCAGGCGATTAATGGCATACTGGATCTACATGCTGACGATGACCATGATCATTCCAGTGATCATGATCATCATCGGAATTGTCTTTGCAAAGCATTATCCTGCCAAGATTAACCACATCTCTGGCTATCGTACCCGCATGTCCATGAAGAACATGGACACCTGGAAGTATGCCCATCAGGTATCTTCACGATTATGGTTTCGATGCGGCATTGTGCTGCTGCCAGCAACGATGATCTGTATGCTCTTTTTTATAGGCAGAAGTATAGATGTGATCAGCTATGGCGGTCTCTTGATCACCATGATTCAGCTTGCTGTCATGATCCTGACGATACCTGTAACCGAGCATGCATTGCATCAGCGTTTCCATGAGGATGGGACGCTGCGGTGATGGACAGAATCGTTATGAAAATTTTGCGAGTCTTTCATGAAAATTGTCATTGACAAATTTCATGTTTGCAACTAAGGTATTAACAAGTTCGAGGAACAGAAGAGTAACTGGTGATGTCCATCAGCGAGCTGAAACAGAGTGGAAGTTCAGCGGCACCATCTTCAGTGAAACGCATCTGGGAGAAGTTCTTCTGAAAGACAGTAGGAAGAAACGCGGTCCGGCGTTACAGGATTGAGATGGCTGATATTGATCAGCAATCAGAGTGGTACCGCGGTGTAATGTCGTCTCTGGATTGAGACGGCATTTTTTCTTTCTATGGACAGGGGGTGATGTGATGCAGAGTGAGCGACGAAGAAAGAATGAGTTAAGCAATATGTATTCACATCAAACAAACAAAGGGAGGAAAAGAAAATGAAAAAGTTTGTATCTGCTGCTATTACAGCTATTCTTGCACTGAGTCTAACTGCCTGTGGTTCTGGTTCCACAGCTTCCACATCTGCTTCATCATCCGCTGCCTCTTCTGCTTCCGGCAAGGCACAGAACATTGTCATCGGTATTTCACCGGACTATCCGCCGTTTGATGATCTGACCACCAGCGGTGAGCTGACTGGCTTTGACTATGATATGGGTGAATGGCTGTTCAACTGGCTGGATGAAAATGGCTATAACTACACACATGAATGGAAACAGATGAGCTTTGATACGATCATCTCCGGTATCCAGGCAGACCAGGTCGATCTTGGTATTTCCGGTTTCACATATGACAAGGACAGAAAGGTTCTGTTCTCGGATACATATTATGAATCTGGTCAGGTTGCTCTGGTCGCTGCTGACAGCAAGATCACTTCTACAGATGAACTCAAGGGTGCTAACATTGGCTGCCAGCTTGGTACAACCGGTGAGACTGTTGCCGAGAGTCTGTCTCCGGATCATACAACTGCTGTAGAGGATATGGGTATTGCCGTAGAAACACTGAAGTCCGGCGGCTATGATGCAGTGATCATGGATATTGCCGTTGCAAAGAACTATGAAGCAACCGGCAGCTTCAAGATGCTCGATGGTGTTCTGCAGGATGAGTCCACTCATATCATTGCCAAGGAAGGCAATACAGAACTCATGGATGCGATTAATAAAGCACTGGCTGCATTCAAGGCATCGGATGACTACAAGACACTGACGAGCAAGTATGGTCTTGAGGCTGCTGAGTAAGTAATTAGTAAGGAGTGAATGCATGTCTGATATCTTTACTGCAGACAATCTGAAATTTCTGATTCAGGGTGCTGGTATTTCATTACTGCTGGCCCTTGGTGCAGTTGCCATTGGATGCCTCATCGGCATCCTTTTGGCCGCTGCCAAACTATCCCATTCCAAAGTCCTGCATATCATTGCCAATATCTACGTCGAACTGTTCCGTGGCACACCAATGCTGCTGCAGATCCTGTTCTTCTATCTTGGCATCCCGGTGCTCTATCAAAGAATCACCGGCACCAGAATGTCGGCCAATCCATATCTGGTAGGACTGCTGGCACTGTCCTTTAACTCCGGTGCCTATCAGACCGAACTCATCCGCTCTGGCATCCAGGGCGTCGACAAAGGCCAGTGGGAAGCCTGCGAGACACTGGGCATTGGCTACGGCACCATGATGAAAGAAATCATCCTGCCCCAGGCCTTCCGCCACATCATCCCGCCGCTGGTATCAGAGTTCATCACTCTGATCAAAGACAGCTCCCTGATCTCTTCCATCGGTGCTCTGGAACTGCTGTACAGAGCAGAAGTACTTGGCAAGAAATACTATGACTACCTGGATCCGCTGATCATGGCCGGCATCATCTACCTGATTCTGACCATCATCACATCCTGGCTGTCCAAGAAGCTGGAAAGGAGGATGGCTGTCAGTGACTAAGATCAAAGTAGAACACCTGAACAAGACATTCAAAGACCTCAAGGCACTCAATGATGTCAGCCTCGACATTGAAGACGGCGACATTGTGTGCCTGATCGGACCGTCCGGCTCCGGTAAAAGTACACTCTGCCGGTGTATCCATGGCCTGGAAATCCCAGACAGCGGCAAGATTTACCTCGACAATGAACTCATGGACAGAACCAACAAGCAGAAATACGCTGCCCAGAGAAAGAAGATGGGCTTTGTCTTCCAGCACTTCAATCTGTTTGCCAATAAGACCGTCCTGCAGAACTGCATGCTTGCCCCAATGAGCGTCGCTGGCAAATCTGCTCAGGAAGCAGAAGAGATTGCCATGACCTATCTCAGGAAGGTAGGACTGGATGGCAAGAGAGATGCCTATCCCTCCAAGCTGTCCGGCGGCCAGCAGCAGCGTGTCGCCATTGCAAGAGCACTGTGCATGCACCCGGAAGTCATGCTCTTTGATGAGCCGACATCAGCACTTGATCCAGAAATGATCAAGGAAGTCCTGGAAGTCATGAAAGACCTCGGTAAGCAGGGCATGACCATGCTTGTTGTCACCCATGAAATGGGCTTTGCCCGCAAGGTTGCCAACAAAGTTGTCTTCCTTGACCACGGCGAAATCATTGAACAGAACTCATCCGAGGCATTCTTCACACACCCTGAAACTGAAAGAGCCAGAACATTCCTTTCCCAGGTCCTCTACGACTGATGCATAAGGTCATCACAGGACAGATCCTGTTAGTCATCTGCTGCCTCTTCTATGTGATCTGGTGGAGCTTGTGCTATAAGCCGGATGTCATCGTCAACCGCACAGGCGGCATCAATGGCATCCTGTTACTCATCACCGCAGGATGCGGCCTGGCCGGCACAGCATTAACACTCTGCGGCCTCAATGCAATGCCATTAAAGCAGACCCCAAAGCTCAACGGTGCAACAATCATCCTGGGCGGCATCATCGTCTATTTCGCTCTGATGGCCATTACAAGAGGCCTCTTGAAACGGCCAGTCACAACCGAACTAGTCTTAATCACGGCATGGGCAATGCTGGAAGTCAGCGTGATCAACATACTGACAGCAGGGCAGATCTATACAGAC
>NZ_JALBUR010000017.1:0-41376 GCF_033971865.1 Grylomicrobium aquisgranense
ATGCTTTGATATACATGATTCTACATAGAAATGACGCTGCTGAATAAGTTTTGGTAAAGATAATACAAAAGAAAACAAAAAAGGCCCATAACAGAGCTAATTCACATTAGCAACTGTTACAGGCCCTCTTAGTTCGTATCGTAAACGGTTGTGCCATGATCCTCCGTTCGTGACCATGACTGCCTCTCTTTCAGATATTCACTCGAGAAGTCAATATCAGCCAGCTTCTCCATGAAGGTACTCTTCCTCTCAATCTGCTCGGTCACATCCTTGAGCCCATACTCCTCCTGCAGGGTTGGGGTATCACTGAACAGGTTGGTGCCTAAACCAAGCCTGTCTCCCTCAATGGTGGCACCAAGGGCAGCCAGCGTCGTTGGAAACGCATCCAGCGTACTGTACGTACGGTATTCGGTATTATCGGTTGATACAGCACTGTTGATATAGGCCACATAGGCACGCCGCTGATAAGAAGAATCCACATCATCACAAAAGTCAGAATCCATCGTCGGATGATCCCCGCAGATAATCACGGTCGTATTGTCATACCATGGCTGTTCCTGCATCCATGACAGAAACTGAGATACCTGATACGAGGAATAAGCCATGACATTGGCATACTGGTTGTCACCAAACGGTGTCGGAATGCCAGGCTCTGCATAACCGTTTTCAAAATGCGTATCTACGGTCAGCAGGGTCAGGGCAAACGGCTCATCCACCTGCGATAATGCAGTAAGTTCATCCTGGGCAAAAGAGAACAGCTTGCTGTCTTCAAAGCCCCACCAGACCTTGTACCCCTTGGGAATCATGCCCGTATTCAATGCATAGTTGTAGTCGATAATGTCATAATTGCCATGTTCTTCAAAGTACAGCCGGCGGCCGCCAAAGGACGCATTGGAGCCAAGCATGAACACATTGTGGTAGCCCTCATTCTCCAGAATATCGCCAAGACATGTCGTATTGGCAAAAAACTTGGACTGGGTGATCATGTCATTGTTTTCCAGATTGTTCTTCAAAGGAAGACCAGATGTCATGCCAAACATCGCCCCCATCGTAAAGGTCGTATACGGCAGGGAATAGGCACCATTCAGAATCGACTGGGATCCAGAGAAATCTTCATTGCTCTCGGCAATCTGTGTCAGCTCCGGAATCACATCATCCTCAAATCCGCCCCCATCAGCCAGATCCGAATATGTCACTTCCATCGATTCCAGATAAATGAAGACAAGATTGCGCTTCTTCTGTGGGAACGTAATCGAAACCGAATCCGGATCAACGTAATTGTCTTCAATGAATGTAGAAGGATGCGTCTGATAGTTCAGATAATCACCAATGGCAAGGATGTTCCAGACATACACATCCGTAATGGACAGCACTGCCACTGAGGATACCAGGCAGATGATCAACAGTTTCTTATAGAAACCCTTTCGTCTTGTATGGCGGAAAAGCTGCCAGAAAAAAATAATGATGGCAGCAGAGGGAATACCAGCCTGAATGATCGCACTTTCGATGATGCCGCCGCCCGTGCCCTCGGTTGGTGCAGACAACTGGTACATCAGCTCATCCATGGTCAGATTCTGCCATGTCCGCAGCACCCAGGAAGACAACAATGCTGCAATAGCCGCAAATGAAACCAGCAGCAGGCAGATCACATGAATCACCTTCCACTTGCGCGGCATTTTCTTCGCATCTTTTCCGGTATCAATCTGCTTTTCTTTTTTCTTTTTCATTACAAATCCTTTACAATGCGAAATGATACCTGTGTTCACATAGAATTGCAAAACGACAAATGACCAGATCAGTCAGAAAGCTTCTGAATTTTTTGAATCAGAGATATATGTCCTTTGATCCAGGATACACATGGACCAGTCAGAAAGGCAGTGATCACGGTGCCGATGCCACGCCATGCAAACCATGAAAGAACGCCAGAGAAAGCACAGAGGCAATGGCAATCATGGAAAGATCAAAACAGATTTTCACACTGCCAAACTCCTTCTTTGACGCAATTGCAATGGCTTTGACAATCCCTTCACCCGGTACCGTGATGACATCCGGTGCCACTTCCACACAGATGCCAAACGCCAGAATCATACTGCCGGCAATGACAAGCAGGATCTGCAATGCCAGACTGGCAGGTGAAAGGAACGACAGTACTGCCATAAAGAGATCCAGAAAGGCACTGAACAGAAAGTCCGCTGCAATCTGCAGAAACTGGATCGGATGAAAATCCTTTTTCAGCAGGATCATCTCAACCAGAATGAAGAGCATATTGATGATGAACGTCATCATGCCAAAAGACATGGAAGGAAACCGCAGAGACAGTACATATGGCACACTGGAAATCACCGAAGTGCCAAGAGCACCTTTGGTAATACACACAATGCCAAAGGAATTAATGCACAGGCCGCACACAAACCAAAGCCATCTTTTCATCACATTCATCTGTCTGCCTCCCTGTACTGTGCTGCCAGTTTTTCTAACAGCTTCATCAGCTGCACACGTTCATGAAAGCTCAAACAGGACAGCACCTTCTCATCTATCTGGGCAAAAGCCGCATCGACCTTTCCAGCCATCTTTTTTCCTTTTTCTGTCATCTTGATCAATACAGAACGGCCATCATCCGGATTGGCAAAGCGCTCAACAAGGCCATCCTTCACCATCTTATCCAGCAGAATTGTGGCAGTCGCCTTATCAATCATGCACACAGCACCAATTTGCCGCGGTGATGCAGGCCCGCAGAAAGAAAGGCATTCCAGAATCTTGGGCTGACCAGCTGAAAGGCCAAGCCGCCTGACCTCTTTTTGCAGTGCCTGATGATGCCCGTTCTGCAATTGCATTAGCCTAAAATGAAACGAATCAATCATGTCTGCCTCCATATAGTTTGAATGCAAACTAATTGTAAACGGATGGATTTCCCTGTCAAGCCAGAAAAAAAGCGGTTTCCCGCTCATTTCAACACATTGAGAATCTGTTCTTTGGTCAGCGGCCCCTGCCGCAGGATCGGAAGATCTGCCTTTGTGCCATCCACGATCGTACTTGCCTGGCCAAAAGAAACGGTACCTTCCATCATGCCATCCAGTAAAGGACACTGCTTTTCAATCTCATCCAGGCTTGTGCATACCGGCTGACCAGACTGATTGGCACTGGTCATATACAGCGGCTCTCCCACAGCCTGAATCAGATCATGCAATTCCTTAGATGTGGCAAGACGAATGGCCAGTGTATCCAGACCGCCATTGACAAAGGATGGCACTTCAGCCTTCTTTTTCAATATGATGGTCAATGGACCTGGCATGAATGCCTGGATGATCTTTCTGCTTGTCTCATCCACTTCACAGATGGTTTCCACCTGGGCAAGATCGGCACACATGATGGGAAAAGCCTTGGTCAACGGCCTGTTTTTCACATGGCGCAGGTTGTCCTGTGCCTTTTGAGATAACATACGCGCACAGACTCCATATACCGTGTCCGTCGGCACCGACAAAACACCATCCGCTTTTAGCACTGCTGCCATTTCATCAATTTCATCACCAGAATATCTTCTCATCACATCAACATCGTCATGATCATGCTTGCTGTAAGCAATACCACCAGCACAATCATGATGCCTTTCATTGCCTTTTTCTTCATCTGTCTTCTTTTGTCACAATCGTGCCATTATTCTTATAGATCGAATTGGCCGGCACTACACCGCGCACACAGGATGTAGGGTAAACATTGCTGTTGGGGCCAACCACTGTCCCCGGATTCAGCACAGCATTGCAGCCGACTTCCACATGATTGCCAACCATGGCCCCAAACTTCTTCAGGCCTGTCTCAATCTGGTTTTTGCCATCATGCACAATCACAAGTTTCTTGTCCGAGCGCACATTGCTGGTGATCGAACCAGCACCCATATGTGCATAGTAGCCCAGAATCGAATCACCGACATAGTTGTAATGCGGTGTCTGCACATGATCAAACAGGATCACATTCTTCAGCTCTACACTGTTGCCAACGACACAGTCCGCCCCCACCAGAGCACAGCCGCGGATGAAGGCACAGTGGCGCACTTCCGTACGCGGACCAATGATGCACGGTGCTCCCAGATACGCACTGTCAAACACCTTTGCACTCTTTGCCACCCAGACATTGGGACTGACTTCTGTATATTCATCCTTATCCAGCGTCGGTCCAAGCTTGAGAATCAATTCCTTGATGCCAGCCAGCGCTTCCCACGGATAGGTGAACTGCTGCAGATATTCCTTTGCGATCGTATGGTCCAGATCATACATTTCCTGAATTGTATACATGATGGTTATCCTCCCCCACAACTATGAGTTTATATACCGCAGTCCAGGTGATGTCAATCAGCCTTTATCAGCTTGCAAAGCAGCGCATACCTGCCATCCTGTACAAGATCAGAGCATGAACTGATCAATACCGTCTGATCAGAAGGAGAAAATGTCTCATTGGACTGAAAGGTACTGTTGTCCAGGAAATTCTGCACATATGCCGCATAGTCATTGTCATCCGCAAACGACGTCCGGATATAGGCATCAGACCCCTGCTTGACAACACCAGCGATCGGATACAGCAGATAATCCGTCTCCGGCGTTAAAAACTCCAGATACGGATGGGCATCATAGTACGACTGATCATTGTAATAATCCAGCGTTGTCAGCATCGTATCATCATAGTGCGAAAAATGATGGCCATAGATCACTGTATTCTTATCGACAAAGCCACGGTTGTTCTGATAGTCCACAAAGATCGTGCCAAAGATACTGTATTCACCATCCAGTGTATGCCGCAGATAGTAGCTGTTATCAGAGCCGTACACAACCGGATAATCAATCGGTGTATCCGGCTGACGGATCCATCCTGCCACGTCAGAGTTCATTGCCTGCAATGCACTCCAGTCGATATTGTCATTCACCAAAGATGTATCAGCAGAAGCAGACGCAGAAGGTGTCGGCACAGAAACTGTTACAGCCTGACGCAGATCCTCATACTTCTGATCATTGGATTTATACTGATGCAGCTCAGAATAAATTTTCCAACCGGAAAATGCTGCCACACAAAGTGATACCACAAGTATTGCATCAAGAAGAGCCCTTCCGGATTTTGATAATTTCTTTTTTTTCTTTGCCATGATGTCATTCTACCACATGAAAAGACAGACCCGTTACGGTCTGCCTCACTGTCCTGTCCAGTCATTCTGTTCCATACCAGCATAATTGTAATTGAAATCATAAGAAGAATTGCTGTCAGAGCCATAGTAACCATCTGCACCGGAAGAATCAGAATCGGAACTGTCATACGCGCCATCCGGCAGATCCTGTTGTTCCACCGCAGAGCCATTGATCACATCCTGAATTACCTGTGCCACAAACTCCACCTGATTGTCATATGGATACACAACTGACAGATACTCGCCGCCAGCCGATGCACATGGACTGGAACCAGTCTCACCAAGCACATGGTAATTCACAATATCCCAGCTGATATTCTCACTCAGCTGCATCTTGGCAAAGGCATAGATGGAATCACCAGAAAGATCTGTCAGAAACTGCCCATCAAGCGATTTCAAAAGACTTTCCAGATGTACAACAACCGAAGCACTTGTCAGTTTCTCAATAATGGCCTTCATAACCAGCTGCTGGTGCATCGTTCTGCCGAAGTCACCATCCGGTAACGTATGACGTTCACGCACATAGTAAAGAGCATTATCACCATCCAGATGAATATTGCCTTCTTCAAACCAGATTGATGAATCATCAAAGAAGCCAAATGCATATGGATTATCAACATCAACACCGCCAATCGCATCAATGATCGTTCGGAATGTTGTAAAGTTTACTAATACATAATGACTGATTGTATCGCCAAGACCCAGGTAAGAATTCAGCCCATCCATTGTATTCTGAATGCCGCTGACACCAAGATGAGTCAACTTGTCATAGGCATTGGTACCATAAGCAGGGTTAGGGATATAAGAATCGCGAGGAAACGACACGATCGCAATCTGATGCGTGGAAGGATTGACCGTAACGATCATATTCACATCGGTGCGTCCTTCTGTATACAGCTGACCTTCCTCATCATTGCCGCCAATGAAGATCGCAAATGGCTGAGAAGTCAAAGCATCAGAATCTGTAGAACTGCTGGAAGTAGACGCAATCGTATAAGAGCCAATCACCGTTGTTTCATTCTTGAAATTGGTATAGGCATCCTGATCCGTAATCATCGATACGTACGAATCTGATAAAACCATGACATCAGCCTGTGCTGTATACAGGTATTCTGCTTCCTGCGTAACACTGGAACAATCAACTGTATTTACAGTGCCAAGCTGGCTTTCCACCTGCTGTAATGCATAGCTCTGATTTGTCTTATCCGAAGACAGACATGTTGCAAAGGAGGCATTACCATAATCGCTGAGACTGGTTGAAATAGAGCTATTCGAGAAATATTCCGGGTGTTCAGCACGATACGATTCATTCATCACGTACAGACGGACTGTTGTCTTATTGCCCGTAACATTGTCGAACAGATTGCTCACCAACGATTCATAGTGAGGCACAAATACATCCGCCGCTGTCAACGCAATAATTAAAATCACATCGACTGTCTTGATAAACCGACTCTTTTGGAACGCAAAGGAAAGCAGTCCCGTGATAAACACGATTGCCGCAATCAAGATCAGAGCCATCAGTTTCCAATCATCCGGCAGGAACGCAAGTCCAAAGACAATGAATGCAAAGGATGCAGCTGTAATCAATACAAACAGCCACACAAATCTGGCACTCAGAACCCGTTTTTTCTTTTTGCGTTTAGACATTCATTCTCCTAATCACTTTTCTATCAGCCGGCATCGCTGCTCGTACTGTCTGTACCTGAACTGTCACTGGAATTATTATCCTGACTCTGGTCTCCATCCTGCGAACCGCTGTTATCCGGCTGTGTTGGTGTCTCTGGCTGCACAGGCGTTGTATCAGATGTAGGAGCACTTTCCGAGCCAGATGAATTCTGACTTGAAGATGACTGATTATTACCAGAATAATTGTTAGTCTGCTGCGACCCCTGCTGCTCCTGATACTGATTCTGGTTTGTAGTTTCATTCTGCTGAGAATACTCATTTTCATAGTTCTCAGAGCTGGAGCTGCCGACAGGTTCCACAAGCGTACCATAGCCATCCGGCAGATCCTGCTGGGTAATTGTTTCACCAGCTTCTACCTTATCGATCTCACTGCTCACAAAAGAGACCTGATTAGAATACGGCATTACAACTGAAAGAGGTGTCGATCCAGAAGATGCGCAGACTGAAGTACCAGTCGTTCCCAGAATATGATAATTCACGACATTCCAGCTGATATTCTGATCCAACTGCATTTGACAAAGGGAGTATATAGCGGAATCCGAAATATTGGTGAGGAACGTGCCTTTCAACGCCGTCAGCAGAGAATCAAACTTCGTAATGACGGCTGAGCTTGTCAGCTTGGCAATAATTGCCTTCATCACAATCTGCTGGTGCATCGTTCTGCCAAAATCTCCATCCGGCAGCGTATAACGCTCACGCACATAGTAAAGAGCATTATCACCATCCAAGTGAATATTTCCCTGTTCAAACCAGATTGATGAATCGTCAAAGAAACCAAATGCATATGGATTATCGACATCCACGCCGCCCAATGCGTCAATAATGACACGGAACGTTGTGAAATTGATTAATACATAGTTATTGATTGGTGTCCCAAGCAATGAAGACAGCTCGGTCATCGTATTCTGTAATCCCTGTAAACCAAGATGAGTCAGCTTGTCCGGACTGTTATTCAATGCAGGATTCGGTACCAGGGAATCACGCGGGAAGGAAGAAATCAGAATCTGATGGCTTGTCGGATTTACGGTAACCACCATATCCACATCGGTTCTTCCTGTCAAAGACAGTTCACCTTCCTGGTCGTTGCCGCCAAAGAAGATGGAGAACGGCTGGGTAGTCAACTCGGAATCAGATGAAGATATACTGACATCATTGGTTAATTTAATCGTATACAAAACTCTTGTATCACTTGCAAAGGAGGCATATTGTTCAGTATCTGTAATCATACTGACATAATCCTGATTCAGGATCAGCACCTGTGCTTCATTGTTATACAAAGCAGAAACCGCATCAGTCATGGAATCTTTGTCAGTCACGTTGAGATCCTGTTTATCCAACAAGTTTTTGACCTCATTTAAAGCATTTCGCTGATTCGTTTGGTCAATTGACATCGTTGTGATAAATGTAGAATCAGAATACTGCTTCAGATCGTCAAGTTCATCACTCTTCCTGGAAAAACTGTTCGTATCTGTAAACAGATCGGAATGTGCTTCTTTATACGAATCTGACATCACATACAGATTCATCAGAATATAATTCTCGCTTGTTTCATCACCAGAGCTGATTACATTTGACACCTTGGCCTTATATACGGGCATAAGGCATGACAAAATAGCCAGTGCACATGCCAAGGCCAGATTGATTACCCGCATCAGAATACGCGGTGACTTCTTCCACTTTGTCAACAGATACAAAGCAACAAGAACAACGGTTAATACAGCGAGAGCATACCATGTCCATTTGCGAGGGAACATCGGCATGTTATAGAAGATCGACACAAAAACAATCGCTGCAATATAGGCAATAAACCAGAACAGGATGGGATTGAGATACTTTTTCTTCTTTGTCTTGCGGCTCTTTGATGCGATTTCAGACACATCAATCTTTTCCGTATTCTCCATGGAGCTGTCGTTATTTCTCATGCTTCCCTCCTGCTTAAGCGCCAAAATATTTTTATCAGTATACAACAATAAGATAAACAAATTGTAAACATCGTGTCAGACGAACTTATTTATCGTCATGAAACTGATGCTTATGTTCTTCTTCCATTTCTTCCATATGTTCCTGCTGTGCTTCTGAAAAGCCTTCTGTACTTTCCTTCTGAAAGATCACACGCACTGTTTCAAACAGAATCTGTACATCAAGCAATAATGAATAATTCTCGATATAGATCAGATCCATCTTCAGCTTATCCAATGCACTCGTATTGTATTTGCCATATACCTGCGCATATCCGGTCAGGCCGCCCTTCACCTTGGAACGAAATGAAAACTCTGGAATAGATTCGGTATAAAGCTGCACATGCTCAATACGTTCCGGACGAGGCCCAACAATAGACATATCACCCTTTAAAATATTGATCAGCTGCGGCAGCTCATCAATACGCGTTTTACGGATGAACTTACCAACATGTGTAATGCGGTCATCCTCTTCTCCAGCAGGATGAGGCCGTCCATCCTTCTCAGCATCCACAATCATGCTGCGGAACTTGAGAATCATGAATGTCTTATTATTCAGCGTACAGCGTTCCTGCTTGAAGAACACAGGACCGCCGTCCTCCTTCTTGATCGCAATTGCCACAATCAACAATACAGGTGACAGGATAATCAAAGCAATCAAAGACAGCAGGATATCAAAGAAACGCTTGATAATACGCTGTGATGCTTTCATACCCATATTACGGTTAAGATATAAAGGAGTATCAAACAGATTCAGGTTTTCAGATGACTTAATGATGATATCAGACAGTTTTGGTGTGAAATACACCCGCTTATTCATCTCAAAGCACAGTTTGATCAGCATATTCCGCTTCTGAGACGGCATATCGTCTACCAGCACAGCATCATACTGATTCATTTTCTCACGCAGAGCTGATACATCCTGATCAACAGAAATGCTCGATGCAACCTGATACTTGTCCGGACGGCCCAAAGTAATCTTAGAGCCAAGGTTTGTCACTCTCTGATCATAGATTTCCAAAACCTGCAGAGGCGGGAACAGATGACGATACAAATCAATCAGCTTTCCTGTCAGGCAGCAGATTAAAAATGCCTGTACCAGGAACATCGCAAAATAACGGGTCAGGAATTCATCAAAGAAGCGGAAATTTCCGGTGATTGCCATGGATACAAAAACTTCCAGGAAATCAGAAACAAAGAGAGCAGATACCTGAGCAGCAAGGGTATTCATCTTACGATGCACACCAATCTTATATCCCCCGAAGAAATGGTTGAACTCCAGCAGCATCAGCAGATAAATTCCCAATGCCATGAACAGGTTGCCATAACCAGTCAAATGCCCCGTCTGGTTATGATCCACAACAAAGTTTGTCCATACCCAGAAGAAAAGCACCGTCATCAAAAGCGTCTCGCCAGCACCAACCACCTTACGATATGCATATTTTTCCTGAATCTTATGTTTTCTATATTGCCTCAAGAGATGGTCCTCCTGTCGAATACGCACATTCAATGATATTTTAGCACACGCCCTCATTGTCACAAAACAGACGATGGTTTCTTAAACAATTTCCCACAATTCTGCGGCAATTGAAAATACAGTCAAAACACAGGAACTGTTGTAACGTTTATGTAAAAAGCCATTTATAATAGTGGCGTATACGAGGTTTTTATGCCAGATAAGAAAAAAGTATTGTTGCTTGCCAATGGGACATCCGGCACGAATTCTGCCGTGAATGATCTTTTTGAAATGATCAGACTGCTCTCAAAAGAAAACTGTATTGTCACAGTCTACCCAATCATCCCTCATGATCACCTGGTCTGTGAGGATGTTCTGACCAATCTGAAGGACCATTATGATGTCATTGCCTGCTGCGGAGGCGATGGCACATTAAATCATGTCGTAAGCCAGATGATCAAAAACAAAATAGACACACCAATTGGCTATATCCCTACCGGCAGCACAAACGACTTCTCCCGCAGCATCAACAATGGCAGATCACTTTCCCTGCAGGAACAATGCCAGGCAATTGCCAATGGCATTCCGTTTGCCTATGATGTTGGCAGGATCAATGAGGAATATTTTAATTACATTGCGGCATTTGGCGCCTTTACCAGAGTCAGCTATGATACTTCCCAGAAATGGAAAAATACGCTGGGATATGCAGCTTATGCCTTAAATGCAATTGCCAGTATTCCGGAAGGTCTTGCCTATCATACCCATGTAAGACTTGCACATGATGGCATTACAGATGAAGGTGACTATATTTTTGGGGCAGTTGCCAATACAAACTCCATTGCCGGCGTACAGTCACCACTTGTCCAGAATGCACAATTAGATGACGGCCAGTTTGAAGTTATCCTGATCAAGCAGCCTAATAACATCATTGATATCAACCGTATCCTGTCAAAACTCACCTCCGGCAATACGGACGATAATTACGTGACTGTATTTAAGACAGATCACATCAAGTTCTGTTTTGACAGCGAAACAGCCTGGACCCTGGATGGAGAAAAAGGGACACCAAATACCTGTGCAGACATTCAGTGTCTCAACAAAGCTGTATCAATTCTGACTGCAAAGGATTCAAATCAGAGCGCACAGAGTGTACAATGATGGCAATCCCGAGGTGACTATGAAGAAAGAAAACAAGAAAACAGGATCTGCTGCTCTGAATGTGATCAAAACGATCCTGATGTATGCTGTGCTGACTGCCGTATTGTTATTTGCCGGCACCAGGGTCTTTGGCGTGCTGATGAATGGCAATACAAAAGCAAAAGCAACTGCTTCCGCATCTGCCACACCAACAGCGGCTCCTACCGCAACACCAACAGTGACGCCTGCTCCTACACCGACTGTATCCGCAAATACGGTCATTGGAACCATTACGATTGGTTCTTCTGAGATCAATGTACGCAGTACACCATCTACAACAGGTGACCTTGTCACAACAGTACAGGCATATTCATCCTACAAAGTGTATGAGACAACAACCAGCGGTGGTTATACCTGGTACCGCATTTCAGAAAATGAATGGGTACCGGATGGCGGCAACTGGCTGACATATCAAGCAAACTGATTAATCCGCATCTGCGCAGGCAGATGCTTTTTTCTGTATGAAGCCTGTATCTAAAAGTTTGCATACATCATGGCAATTGCATCATATCCTGGTCCATATGCCCCAAACAAAGCAATGTAAATCATGATTGTATACAATATGCCCCAACGCACGATTGTGGTTTGGCTTTGAAATTTCTTCCGAATTGGGAATTTCTTTTCTTTTAGAACTGAGATGGAAATCAAGAAGATACTTGCCATGATAGATGCAATCCAGTCAATGGAATCCAGTCCATTGGAAAGCAGAAACGAAACAGCTTCACTCAGATGCCAAGGCTTAAACCATGTGCAGAACATTGCCCATCCAGCCGTAAAAGTAGATGCACGGAAAAACATTTCACCAATAATGACGATAAAGAACAGCTTGATGAACCGGAATACGGTAAGCGGCATACCCGAAAGGTGATGCCTTGCGCACCACTTTTCAAATGGCTTTGTCAGCTGCATTTCAATAAACATCAGCACAAAATAATACAACCCATATCCTACATACGTTAAATGTGGACCATGCCAGAAGCCATTGGCAAGCCATACCAAAAGCAGTGCCAGCGCAGGGCCGGCATACCGCGAACCCCATTTCATGTCATGTGCACGAAGGAATTTTGTCATTTTCATCACCGGCTTGCTTAACGATACAGGATAAAAGATATAATCGCGGAAAAATGTTCCGAGTGTAATATGCCATCTGTGCCAGAAATCACCGGCATTCTTTGCAAAGAACGGCTGTCTGAAGTTTTCCAGCAATGTAATGCCAAGCATTTTTGCTGAGCCTATAGCAATATCAATGGTGCCGGAAAAATCCATATATAACTGCCATGTGCAAAGCACAGCTCCGAGAAAAGCAAGAGCACCATTCTGGCCATATCCTGCAAAAAGTGCATTTACTGTGCCAGCAAGATGGTCGGCAATCACTGTTTTTTTCAGCAAACCAATGATAATTCTTTCAAACCCAACACTAATGTTTTCTGCTTTTAGTGATTCCCCCGCAGCAAGAGAATCACCAACTTCTTCATATCTTGTGATAGGGCCTTCGACTATGGTAGGAAAAAAGCTCATATATAGAGCCAATTTTCTTAAAGAGACTTCCTGAATTTTCCCGGTCTGAACATCTGCTATAAAAGAAATCGACTGTAATGTGTAATAACTGATGCCAATAGGAACAGCAATGTTTAGTGTATTCCAAACATTACCTGTAAGTGAAGATACTGAGCTGCCAATAAAATTAGTGTATTTCAGGGAAATCAATATGGCCAGTTCGAATAGTATTGCCCAAAATTTAATCCTGTTTTTCTTCTTTTTCTCTTTTTTTCTCTTCTCACGATCCTTGCTTGATCCTATGTTAATCATTACTTTCCCAGCAATATATGCAATGATTATTGAAATCAGCATCCAGACAAGAAGCCTGCCCGACCACATCCAAAAAAAGAGTACATTAAACAACAACAAAAGAATCCATCTGAATTTTCGAGGAGTAACCTGATAGCTTAATAGCAGGACTGGTAAAAAACCAAGTAAATACCTAACTGAATTATAGCTCATGCTCATGATTGTATCTCCTGCATCTGATAGCCGGATTCTATCGCAAGCTGATTCCAATCCGAATAGTGACTATCATCCCTGTGATCTGGCAGACTGTACTTTTGTTTTAGCATTTTTCCAATAAGGCGGACTACTTTTAGACTGCCATTATTGTTCAGATGTTCACCACCATCTCTAGTATCTGCCTGCCAGTCAATTCCCAAATCTTTTGCAGCATTACCAGTATTATAATCGATATATGTTAGTTGATATTTTTGACAAAACGCCTGGACACCTTTATTCTTTTCTGAGTTCCAAGTCACATTCGGAAGTCCAAGAATAATCATCTGGATTCCTTCTGATTCACATAGATTTACAATTTTTTCCAGATAATATGTATTAGCGATTCCCAACCATTTTCTCTTTTTGGAAGTTCTCATATAATCCAAGCTTCCAGTATATGGCACAATATTATCAGTACCTGTATATCCCTTTGCATAGTTTGGCAGAGGAGAACTATCATGAAATTTATATGCATAATGATATTGGAAAATTGGCCACAAATAATTAACTGCATACTTTGCATCGGTCATATAACTATAAAAAATATTTTCTTCAACAACAATAAGCCTTGGCCTTTGGCGCTGTAACATATGTTCAAGTATCAGATAACCTTCCTGAGGCAATTGTCCTGATGTGCAGCAGTTATAAGAAGTGTATCCAAAGTTTGCATACAGATTAAGCGGTGAGAAGCCTGCCCATCCAATACTGTCACCAATAAAAGCAACATCAATTGAATTCTCTTGCTCAGCATCAATATTTCTCTCTTTCAGCATAATATCCGGATATTGGCTTCCATATTTCCTGTATTTCATAAAAGGAAGAGAAAAAATCATCATTACCAGAGAAAGCACGATAATGAATTTTAATAACCGAAAGATTGACCGATACTTTTTCGACTTTTTCTTATTCACATTCATATTTCACTTTTTATTGTACACAAAAATATCTTTTCCGAATATTAAGGTATACTGGTATCATAAGTTACGACATAAATATGAGTGAGAAAACAAAAGTTAGTGTTGCTATTGCTACCTACAATGGCGAAAAATTCATAGAACAGCAATTGCGATCCATTCTTTCGCAAATTCATGCAGAAGATGAAGTGATTGTTTCAGATGACCATTCTACAGATCATACTGTTGAGATTATCCAAAGAATAAACGATCCCCGTATCCAATTGATCTTTAATGAATGTCGGAAAGGAACATGTGGAAACTTTGAAAATGCATTAAGACATGTAAGCGGAGATATTATTTTTCTTGCTGATCAGGATGATGTCTGGCTCCCCGGTAAATACAATATCATGACCAACGCTTTAAAAGATTATGATCTTGTTCATTCGGATTCAATTGTTACAGACGAATCTCTGCATCAAACTCATGATTCTCTGTATGCTTTTTATCATAATGGCCCAGGTGTATTAAAAAATATAATCCATCATACCTACTTCGGATCCCATATGGCTTTTAATCGCACCGTGCTGACTGCATGCTTTCCATTCCCACAAACAGATGAAGTTGGGCATGATACTTGGATTGGCATCATTGCCGAAACAATTGGAAATGTCTGCTTTATCAATGATAAACTCCTTCTCTATCGCCGGCATGCGGATGCCCATAACGGATATTTTGAGCGCAGCCACAGAAAGCTCTTCACAAAGATATTTAGCCGCATTCAATTCATGTACTATTATCTCGAATTCAGAAAAAGATATAAACACAATGGAAAACATGAACAATAACAAAATTAGCGTTATCATATCTACATATAATGGTGAAAGATTTATTACACAACAACTAAATAGTATTTTTGCACAATCGACGCTTCCTGATGAAATTATTATCTGCGATGATTGTTCGATTGACAAGACTGTTAGCAAGGCAGAATCCTGTTTGCTCTCGACATCTATTAGCTTCAAAATCATTCAGCACAAAAAAAATACAGGCGTTCGAAATTCTTTTTCAGAATTAATGAAGCAAGCTAATGGCGACTATATTTTTCTATGTGACCAGGATGATGTTTGGATGCCAGACAAAATCGAGAGATTTTTGCAACTATTTAAAAGTGAGAATAGTGATCTGGTCTATTCAGATGCTTTCATTACTGATAGCAAGCTTACCAAAAAAGCCACAACTATGTGGCAGGAAAATCACTTTTTCCTGCCCAATGCTGCTTTTGGAAAAAAGCAAATCATTAATGAAATGCTGAAACGTAATCTGTTTACGGGAATGTCAATGGCGGTTAGCAGGAACTTGATTAATAAATCAAATTTTAATATGAATCATATGCTGCACGATGAAATACTTGGCTGGACAGCTCTTAGATATGGAAAAATCAGTTTTCTGAACGAATGTACAGCATATTACCGCCAGCATGGCAACAATACTGTTGGAGTTAGGAAGTATACGAAATACACAAACATGAAACAAGCCGTTGCTAAAGTACAGCAAAGCACGACATACAATTGCAAGCGCATAAAAGAAGCATCTTCTTTGTTTTCTGGGACCGAGTATGAATCGCAGTTAGAAAAAGCTATCCAATATTACGAAAAACGGATAACTCTCTATTCCGAAAACAGGTTTAAAGCACTTTCAGATTATTTATTTTTATTACCATATTATTCGACTTATTCACTCCCAACTGCTCACGAAAAGCCTAAAGACCTTGCTTGTATATTGTTTCATCAATAAATTAATGATCTATTAACTCTTCCGCCATGGAAACAATACGTTTATATGATTTGGATCGGTCAAATTGTTCTTCGCATAATCGTCTCGCATTTAACCCATATTGACGGCTTAAAGTACTGTTGTTGTATAAAGTCAATATTGCTTTTTTTAACTTTTCACTATCACCCGGTTCAATGTTTAATCCAATCTGTTTTTCTTGTACCAGTCTATAGAAAATTGGATTTTCCAAAGTATTGATCATTGGCTTGCCACTGGCAAGATAGTCTCCTACCTTATTGACAATGCTCTGTGGAGCTCCTTTCACAAAACTATTTACCACTATATCCGATTTGCTTAGAGCTGCTGCCATATGATGATATTCTGTGAATCCCCAGAAATGGATATTTTTCATATTCCTGCTGTATTCTTCTAATTCATCTTTCAATGAACCTGTTCCCAGGATCTGAAGCTGTATATTCTCACTCTTCAGTTCACTTACAGCGTCAATCAAAGTCTTAATATCATAGCTTGTACTAATGCTTCCGGCATATGTTACCCAATACTCATTGGCACCTTTAATGATCTGATTTTGAAATTGTTTTACTCCATTGTCAAATTCTTCAAGATGACACCCAACATAAACAGTTTCTGCCGGAATAGTCCTTGCTCTATGTTTGAATGCTCTATCTGTATAATCTTCAGAAGTGCCAATTATGCCAGATGCATTCCTATATGCAGTCTCAGCATCCCTGGTAAATGAATGAAGCAATACCTTTCTGATCATACCATTCTTTATTACCATAGCCATTGCTTCTGGCCAGAGATCTTCCACATCAACAACACAGGGAATGTCATGCTGCCTGGCAGCCTCAGTTACTATGGCCGCAATATTATTTGCAGGAATTGATACATAGATCAAATCATACTGCTCAATATTACCTTCAAGATACGCTTTCAAATTCCTTGCAGCTTTTGAATTACTGTATACTCTCTTCAAACTCACATTCTTGTCATAAGCAGGTGCTTCAATAAAAGTAATCTGAAAAGGATAGTTCTGAGCAAGAATCTTCTTCTGATCACGCGGTTCTTTCTTAAAATGCTGAAAAGAGGTGGTAATACATTCCACCTCCCATCCACTTTTGACAAACTGCATGGCAATATCAAAGAATCTGGATGTACCAGACTCACAGGGAAACCATAAATACCCTAATGAAATAATCGCTATCTTTTTGCTAATCTTCTTTATCATGTTGTTTTCACTAATTCATTACTTGAGTTACAACAAAATGTTATCATGTTAACCTTTGAAAATGAATTTTGTAATATTTGATAACAGGAACCCTTCTACAATGACTAAGGGTACAGCAATCAGCCAATTCATGAAAGGAGACATTGTACCAATTGCTGCAACAAGAATCTGCTGCGTAGGCCAGCCAAGCAAATACATTTCATACGATAATTCAAACATTTTCCAATTCCATTTGATCTGAGGCAATCCTAATACAATTGCAATTATCGAATATGAGAAAAGCAATGGCAGCAATATATTAAAAATCGGAGAAATACGAGCAGCAAGAATAAGAATTGCCATACCTGCAGTGCCAATCAATGGGCTTAGCACCACGCGATCAGAATAATCAAACATCAGAACGCCAACCCAGAAGCACACAACGGGGCGAAACACGGAAATCATCATAGAATTATTCAAGTAAATCGATGCCAGGAATAATAATTCAAAAGCAATGATAGATAGAATATCAAGATTAATACGATTATGTATTGTATGATTCTTTGACTTTTCTGCAATGAATGCATTTATTGCCAGAAAAACATAGCAGGCAAATTCAATCGGCATAGTCCATAGAGGTCCATTAATGGTCTGATAGGCATTTTTACCGAAAACACCTGGTAAATTATGAACAGGAAGCAAAACTAGATTCAGCAAATATTTCCAGGTTTCAAAAGAGCAGAAATATAAAGATAATTGAAGATTTGTAAAAAATGGGCCAAGAATAAGAACAGAAAGAATTACAACGATCCAAAGTTGCGGAAATATTCGTTTGCATCTTTTCCAAAGAAAAGTACGTGTGGAGTGCTCTTTCGATAGTGATTTAGCAACATACAATCCACTCAACACAAAAAATACAGCTACTGCTATACCGCCAAGATTGCATTGCCCGTTAGTATAAACACTAACTAAGTCTTCTCTATTTGATGTTATCGCATAGGAGTGGCAGATAATCACTGCTATGGCAGCAATAAATCTTAACAAATTAACATTTGAACTTCTCAATCTTAGTTTGTCTGATAGCAGCGTTTTCATATACTTTCCCCTGATTAATAATAACCGTGAGCCTTACTATAAAATTTCATCAAAAATTTTGCGAACCATTCAGGCCAATAACGGCAAAAAATCTCATATTCATTTTTTGATCTGATATCAGTTGTTTTCAACAATTTTGCAGTCTGATTCTGATCATTCATTCGATGATATAACAGTATTTCATCCACATACACAAATGACCCATTTTCTTCAGCAAGTCTCGTCCAAAGATCCCAATCCATAGAAGCTTTAAATTCTTCCCTGAAAGGATTCACTGGCAATTTTTTCATTACATGAACAACTGTAGGATGCGTAATAGGATCGCCAAAACGAAGGACCAAGCGTTTTCCAAATCTGGTTCCAGCCAACTTTTTTGACTTCATTGGCAAAAGCATTATCTTCTTGATTCTTACCAAAGAAGACTGCTTCTCATCGACTTTATCATTGTGCATTTCAATATAATCAGTAAATGCAATAATAGGATCCTGTGAATGATTTATCGCAAAAATAACCTTTTCTACGAATTGAGGCTTCAATATTTCATCTTGATGAGCAAGCATTGCAAGCGGGGTCTCAGCCTGTCTGAAAGCAAAATTATAATCTTCAATCTGTCCACCATGTGGGTTAATACGCACTTCAATATGATACTTCTCAGCAATGCTGGAAATAAGATCATTTGGTGTCGATGTTGAAATAATGATATTTGCTTTTTCTGTCTGATTTACCAGTGCGCTCACTGCCTCATCCAGATATGGACATTGCCCATATGCACATACAAGAAAAGTTAAATCACGTCCAGAATAACTGTTATACTGTTTCATCGAGTCTTTGCATTCTCCATAATCTGATTAATTAATGTCGGATCACCCCATTCACCTGGAGAATCATATGGCCGATCAGGATAAGCACCATATTTCAACTTGATGTTAAAATGATGCTCCTTAATGTAACTTTCCACTTTATCAGCCAGACTGACCGGTTTTCCAGTGCATACATTAATGACACCATTAATCTGATTCTGCACACTGGCCGCCTCAATTTGTTTTGCCAGCTCATCTATATGAATAAAATCATATTTGTTCTTTCCAGATGTAAATGGGAATTCCTTCTTGCCATCTTCTTCTGCCTGACATAACTTAGCAAAAATAGAACTTCCTCTCATATCATCCCCATAAATGTAATATGCTCTGAGCCAATGAAGATTGACGTCTTTATCTTTGCAATAAAGCAAAAGTGTCTGCCTTAAAGCATTTTTTGCAATCCCATACATAGACATTGGATTACATGGAGTATCTGCATTTATCGGGCCTTCCCAATAGCCAATCTCATGCATGCTACCCATAACGGTGAGGTATTTTAATCCTCCATCGATCATGTTTTCAAGAAAAATTACGTGTGATGAAAGATCTGCCATATGCGCGTGTGAATTATGAATAAACCCATCCCGCCAAGCTAAATGTACAAGGACATCAGGAGAGCCCAGCTTTTCAAAAATATCTTTGTCCCCAGAAAAAATAGGTTCATCAATAATCTTTGCCCTTTCATCAATCCCTTTATATTGAAAATCCGAGACATATACATCATGTCCCGCATTCAGGAAAGCTTTAACAACATGCTTTCCCATATATCCTGCAGCACCAGTAATTAATACTTTCATAACTCTTCCCTTTTCAATTCCTTTTTCTTTTGTTTTGCAATCGTTGCTTCACACAACAAGATCATATACACAATATATATACTATACGAAATAATCTGAACAAAACTGACACCATTACTGCCAAGGCCATTAATAATGGGATAAACAATTAACAGACACAGCAGGAAATCTGCAATCATTCCAATCAACAGCCATTTGATCTGACGAATTGCCACTATGATCGATGACATAATCCAAATGATTGCCGTAAGAATTGTAACCCAAACGATAGGGAGAAATAAATCATATCTGGCTAATATTGATTTGCCAAAGAGCAAAGACAGTCCCCACCTGCCTAAAAGAAGGGCTCCAACTGTCACAATCAGGCATAACCCAGCAAAGCCAAGATAAACCTTCCGCATATTTTTCGAAAAATGAGAATACTTTTTTTCGTCGTAAAGCTTAGAAAGTCCTGGCAATAACGGGTTAAATGCAACTGAAGCAAAGACTTGAACAACCAATGTTGGAGAGGCAATCGAAGAATAGACGCCCAGTTCCTCAGTTCCCAGTATTTGCTGCAAAACATTTTTAGGTATCAGATTCTCAAGACTGAGCAAAAACGAAAAGATTACAATCGGCAGGCATGTTAGTAATAATTTCTTTATCTTTTTACTGAATAATACGGGTTGTATATGTTCCAGCTGGCTTGTTTTTTTCCAATCATAAATAAATGCACTGAGAAGATTCAGAGCCGCCATGAAAAACAGTGTAATCAGAAGATTTTTTGTAGTTAATAAACCAACAACAAAGCTGACGATTGTTAATAATCCTCTGAAAATATATGACTTGCCAATATAATCATATCTCTGAAATTTTTGGTTTTCTCCATGCAGTACATCTACGATTGCTTCTGCAATTCTGATGATCATATACGCAATAATACATAAAGCCTGATAACTGGAATTGCCCCATACAGAAACAATTGCACAACAGACAAAAGCAAGAATACATGTATCAATTCTACTTCCTACATATTCATTGCAATTGTATTCTCCTTTCACATCTGATACCTGAAAGTTTCGCATACTATACAAGGAAATTGCAGAAAAAGAACTGCTTGTTGTCATTGCCAAAGACAGATAACCTGCAGATTCATACGAAGAAAGATGAACAACAAGAACTGTTATCAGCCATTGACAAGCACTGTAAAAAACACTGCCAAAAGTATTCCAGGCAATATTTTTTGTCATTTGCTTTCTATCATCCATTTTGCATTTCCTTATCCAAAACGTCCGAAATCACGTTCCATGCATCATCTACGGTAATTAAGTCAATACATGGAAAAACTGTAAAATTCTTATAAATGCAATTATTATTGCAATTATAGCAAGGCATTTTATGTGTAATTAAGTATGGATCTTTACGCCCCTGGTCTGCATATTGATAATGAGCGTACCGGTCAAATGTATAACCACCGCAAATCATGAAGGTAGTTACATTACGCGCAACAGCAATATGATACGCACTGGTATCATTTGTTACAACCAATGATGCTCGTCCAATCACCTCTGTAAACTCCATGATGTCTGTTTTGCCTACAACATCAATATATTTGATATCACCTGCATACTTCATCATTTCTTCAAGGGATGGGCGGTCATGCTCCGTTCCACACAAAACCATTGGCAAGCCAGTCTTACGCTGGATCTTCAAAGCAATTTCAGCATAATGCTGCACATTCCATTTTTTTACATCCATGCTTGCTACTGGAAACATGATAAAAAAGCGTTCAGGCAGATCAAAATCAAGCTTAACGTGTGGGAGATCCGCTGGTTTGGCAATACAATTTGCTGCTCCTAATTTTTGAATTGCTTCTGCATAGTTACGGATAAGATGAATATTCTCTTTGCTGGTATGAAGAATTCTGTTGTATATTTTTGCCAATTTCTTTTTAGAGAGCTTAGTTGGCAATGCATCATTTATGACGCCGATTTTTGTATCCGCAACTGCAGCTCTGCTTACAAAAACATTCGTTGTAGGCTCTTCTGCACCCACAGGATCAAACAACACATCATAGTGTACACTGCGAAGCTTCTCAAACAGAGCTTTCCGTTTTTTCAGATTTACAGCAGCTCCTGAAAAATCCAACGGAATTACTTTATCAAATATTCCACTGACTTCATATAATTGCTTGAATGCTTTCTGACAGACAATTGTTAACTCGAACTTGTCCACTGGCCAGACTTCACGTAAGCCATGACTGACACCATAAAACATAATTCCGTCGCCAAGTGCCATATTATAAACAACAAGTACTTTTTTTCTGGGAGAGATTTCTTTACCCGGTGTTTTGCTGCCAATAAGTAAAAAATCATCGATAGCAAAAAACAGTAATCGAATGTCTTTTAGTAACGGATTTTTCCATAACAGCTGGTTAAAGCTGAGAAAATTTTTTGATATACTATATTCCTTTTTATCAGTCATAGATAACACTCATCTTACTTTAAAGTTCTTACAATTCTTTCTGCAGCTTCTAATAGCGATGACGCATAATCCACATTATGAATTTCTCCATTTTTCACTTTGTTGATTATGCTTTCGTCCTCACTATTTCCAATAAGAAAGCCCCGGCATTGCGTTGGCTCACAGATAGAACAATCTCTGAGTTTATCACCAATAGAGAACGACTCATCAAGATCCAGTTGATAATCATTTATTGCCTTAAAATACATTCCAAGCTTAGGCTTTCTGCAGATACAGTCTTTACGATATCTTGCTATAGGTGCATTAGGAAGATGAGGACAATAATAGATGTGATCAATATGGATATTTCGCTCTTCAAGTGTCTGAAGCATCCATTTATTAAGTTTTTGAAACTGCTCTTCCGTATAAAATCCGCGGGCAATACCTGACTGATTTGTTACAATCAGAAGCTTGTATCCAGCCTGTTGTAATAATGCCATGCCATCAAGAGCCCCCGGAATAAATTCAAAATCTTCGATCTTATATAGATAACTCTTATCTATATTAATTGTTCCATCACGATCCAAAAATACTGCTTTATTCATTTACTAAGTTTATCTTCTGTAATTTCACAGAGAATATGAATAATACAAATATGACTTTCCTGAATTCTTGCAGTAACATTGCTTGGCACAATAATAGGGCAATCTACAATCTTTCCAATCTTTCCGCCTGTCTTGCCAAGAAGTGCTGCAGTATAAGCACCCTTTTCCTGAGATACTCTAGCTGCCCGCAATACATTCTCTGAATTACCACTGGTACTGATGCCGATAAATACATCGCCTGTATTTACATGTGCGCTTGCCTGTCTGGCAAAGACATCATCATAACTATAATCATTTGCAATCGCAGTCATAGTCGTTACATCAGCATTCAAAACAACAGCCGGCCATGGATCTCTTTCCTTCTGAAAACGTCCAACAATTTCTCCTGCAAAATGCAATGCGTCTGAAGCAGATCCACCATTCCCGCATAATACCAGTTTATGTCCTGAAGAAATAGCCTCTGCAATCTTTTCGCCAAGTTCTGCAATTTGGCTGATCAGCATATCGTCACTGAGTATTTTTTCTTTTACCTGAATAGACTCTTTTAGTCTTTCTTTTATTAACTCATTCATTGCTTCTTCTCCTTTTCGTGATTTATTTTATTGATAATATTTGTTGTTGATTTGCCAGCAACATAGTCAATCAGTTTGACTGTTCCGCCTCTATTTTCAACAATATCCCAGCCAACCACATTTTCTTTCTTTTTATAATCAGCACCTTTAACTAATACATCAGGCTGCACTTTTTTGATTAATTCATATGGTGTATCTTGATCAAACTCGACGATATAATCAACAAAAGGAAGAGCTGCAAGCATTTCCGAACGATCCTCCGAATTATTAATCGGCCTGCTGCTTCCTTTTAATCTTCTTACTGAATCATCACTATTTAGTCCAATTACCAGAAGATCACCAATTTCAGACGCTTTTCTGAGATAGCGAAGATGCCCAATATGCAATATATCAAAACAGCCATTCGTAAATACAATTTTTTTCTCAGGATTTTCAGCTCTGATTTTTGATGCTTTCTCATAAGGAATTACTTTATGATGCCATTCTTCAGGGTTTTTATTGTTGATATAATTATTAACTTCACTCCTGCTAACCTTTGAAGTTCCTCTTTTAGCGACCTGTATTCCAGCCGCAATATTAGCAACTTCGATTGCTTTTACAAGATCAGAACCGTCCGCAATTTCTGATGCCAGATATGCAATTGCGGTATCGCCGGCACCAGTAACATCATACACTTCGACTTTAGCACTAGGAAATACCCTATATCCTGCACTTCCTGTCAGCAGCATGCCATTGCCGCCCATTGTCACAAGAATGTATGCACATTTGCATTGTTTTCTTAATGCTTCAGCCGCTGCAGCAATTTCCTGTACTGTGCTAACAGGCATTCCTGTTAAATTACCAATTTCTTTTTGATTTGGTTTTAACAGGTACGCATTGTCATACTTATGGATATCCGTATCTTTTACATCAATTAATACTTTTTTCTTATGGTCGTTAGCAATCTGGATTACTTTCTGGGTAAAAGATGCGGACAGCACCCCTTTACAATAATCTGAAAGAAGAACGACATCGAATTGATCTATATGATCTGCAAGAAGCTGAATCATTTGCTTTTCTACTGCATCTGAGATATCCGTTGTTACTTCTTCATCTTCTCGCAGCAGCTGCTGACCATTTTCTGCAATAAATCGTGTCTTTAATGTTGTCCTGCGACTTTCATCATGCAATACAAACTCACTGTCAATTTCATTTTGCTTTAGGAGATTGACAAATTCTTCTCCACCAGCATCTGAACCAATAACAGACATCAATGCAGCATCACTTCCAGCAGCTTTAACATTTAACGCCACATTTGCTGCTCCACCAAGAACAGACTTTTTTTCTGCGCCAAGTATTACAGGTACGGGAGCTTCCGGAGAAATTCTTTTTACCTTTCCATAAATATAGCGATCAATCATTACATCGCCAATTACTAACACTTTACTTACCATAAACTACTCTTTCCTGTTTTTTCTATTTTCTTTTTCTAGCAATGCGATCTTCTGCGCAAGTTCTTTAATTTCGATTGACTGTAAGGAAATAGCCTCAGTCAACCGATATACAATTAATATCATAAACAGAAAGCCAAGGAAGAACACCATGTTAATAGGCAATTGAACTCCCATTCCTCTGGTAATCCATCCCAATAACCCGGGAAAAAGAAGAAAGATTGTCAAACCAATCAGCAGAAACATCCAGGATAATGAATATTTCAACAAAAGTTTTCCATTTTTTATCTGCTTGATTAACATAACAAATGCTATTAACAACAGAACCAATAATACAAGTCTAAGCTTTGTACTCATAATCCCACCCTATTAATATTTCCGCATATTTTCTATCAGAATTGCGATTGTAACCTTGATCATATAATAAATAGAATTCTGTAATCGTATTGAAGACTGTCCTCCCTGCCTTTCTTTCATTACAACAGGAGCCTCCACCACTTTAAGCCCTCTCTTTAATAAAGCAACAATGCTCTCAGGCTCAGGATAATCTCTTGGATAATCCTGTGCAAACAACGCAATCACCCTTCTATTTGCAAGCCGAAATCCAGATGTTGGATCAGTAATTGTTTTTCCTGTCAGCTGCTTAATTAAATGAGAAAAATAATTGATGCCTACCCTTCTGGCAAAACTAGACTGAAATCCCTCTTTATTAATAAATCGCGAGCCGATTACCATATCAGCATCTTCTTTTTGCATCGTTTCGACAAGTTGACTCAAATATGCAGGATCATGCTGCCCATCTCCATCAACCTGTACAGCCATATCATAGCCATTTTCATATGCATACTGATATCCAGTCTGTACCGCTCCACCAATGCCTAAATTAGTTGGCAGATTGATATAATTGATATGATTTTCCTGAAGTATCTTCAACGTGTCATCTTTAGAATGATCATTGACAACAACATAATCAAATTGAGGTGCTTTTTCCATTAATGTTTGCACAGTATTCTTTATATTTTCACTTTCGTTATATGCAGGAATAATCACTAAACTCTTCATATTGCTCACCATATTTATAGACCTGTATAATTATCCTCCTTTTTGCTATATAATCTTCTATTTTTTTACTTGATAAATATAAAGCCCATTTTCCTCATATACGTTATCAAATTTATCTTCCCACTTTTTATCCATAACTGGCTTTACACTAAGGATATAGTTGACATCCATTTTCTCAAATGATTTTTCATCAACATCAACTGTAATACTGTCAGGATAATTCAATCTAACATCAAATCGTTCTGCTTCACTTAAATGAATTGCCATATGAGCATATCTATCCCATACATCTCTAAATACATTTTCAAGATCTATCTTTTTCCACAATTCAAAATTCGGTACAAAATTTACGGAATTTATTGTTCTGGCTCCACAGGAAATTAAATACTGGGAATATACTGAATCGTCCAGTGTGATCCACCTGGCTTCTGGATCTTTTTTTACAATATCACGAATCACTGTATACAGAGGCTTTGTTGTTATTACATCTGTACCTGATAAAATTGGATTTACAAGAAGACCATTTATTGCCATACAGGCTGTAGCAAATGTAATCAAATATTTTCTGACATATATTCTGCCATCATGAATTAATAACATAATTGACACAAATGTGATAATTCCTAACACATAGACAGCAAGAATATTTTTATTGCCACTAACTAGTGGGATACTGATGATTACTGCAGGAATAACACAACCAGACGCTATGATTATGCTTGACAGCATATCCAGTTTTGCATGGCTGTTATACATTGACGATAACGAAGATACCAAAGCCAGAACAGATAAGAAGCCCAATACATCCACTGCACGTGAAGGAGTGGAGTAAGTTAGCATGAAAAGTTTTACGATCATTTTCGGTAAATGAATACTGCAGTACAACGTAAGTACACTTCCAATCACTACCAGCATTACATGAAAAATGTTCTTTTGTTTCTCATGAATTAACTGAATGACAAGAAGAATAAACCCGAGTGGGAAAGCGCAATAGAAGCACCCCATTTCGCTTGGATTTGTGCTGTAATTAAATATCGAAAGAACTGCAGCCAGATATCCTTGCGTCTTCAAAAGAGAGAAACCTCCATAGCTGACTCTTTTGCCAGGGTATACTGTATTTCCTACTGCAGCTATATAGTCAAGCTCGTTATATAAATACCTGCCCGCAATACTGATCATAAAACACAGACAGAATACAAAAACCAGCCAATCAGCTTTTCGAAAAT
This sequence comes from Grylomicrobium aquisgranense, assembly GCF_033971865.1. Lineage (NCBI taxonomy): Bacteria > Bacillati > Bacillota > Erysipelotrichia > Erysipelotrichales > Erysipelotrichaceae > Grylomicrobium > Grylomicrobium aquisgranense. Next base: position 27,500 of record NZ_JALBUR010000017.1, read on the forward strand.
TTCGGATATTATCCCAATTTGATATGATGATACAGATCATGAATCCAATCATGATCCAGCCAAAAGGAACCTGCCAGGCTGGATACAATCCCACAATAAAATCAGCTCCGGATAATGCCAGCAAAATGCCAAAGATAAATCGCTTTTTCCAGTTTTCTACTGTGATAAAGTAATTAAATAATACTATTGAGGCAATGCAGCTCATCATCGGCTGGCTGATTGACCACCACATGTTAAAAGGTGAAAACCATATCAATGAAGCACCAAGCAGAGACAGTAAACGATTTTTGTTACTGATCATCATGCAAAGTTCAAAGGAAAACAGCATGCCAAAAATCATTCTGAATGACCAGCTGAAAGAAAGACCATATTCGGGTCCTAAAAGATAATATCCATATGCATGCGGGACTGCCAGTGCACCATAATCTCGGAAAAAACCAGATGATGATAAGTTGCTGAACTTAGCAGCCATCACAATATCATTATATTTTCCATAGTTGGATGCAAAATAACCGGACATCATGCGTGGTACATTTACCATCCACTCATCAGATCTAATTGCTCTGGGATTTCCAAATATTGGATGGATATATTGAGACCCTTTACCTGGTTCAATATAGAAATCCCACATTGTAATCGAGGAATTATTGAATTTATTTGCTACACAAAACATTAATAGTAATATGCATAATATCAGTCGATGCCGATAGATAAAGTCATGTAATCGACGGATTCCATAAAAACAGTTTGCTGCTATATAAACCTCAAAAAGCAGAATAATCTGAAACCTTTTCCAGAATATACCAGGAGCAGCATCATAGGATCGAAGGCATCTCAATACTATCAAAAGCATCACTATTACTGATGCGGCAAAAAGACCCCAATGTTTTTTCTTCAACATGACTTTCTCCAATTCCCCTGAAATTACAAATACCTTACTTACATACCTGAAACCTGCAACGCCAAATTCTGCAATTGATTACTCTCGTCCATTATATCTCCAAAACATACTTCAATACGTAATAACCACAAATGCTTATTATTTATTGTCCAGTTGTCAAAACAGCATCATAATCCCTAGATAATAGTTAGTTACTGAAATCAAACAAACTAAAACTAAAGAAACTGTCGTGAACTGTTCCTCAGGTATCTTATTATCTATTAAGTCAGGAGACATCATATATAGCACTGGGAATAATGTTGGCAGAATATATCTCCATTGACATCCAGCAACAGTGTCGGATCCAACAGCTGTAAATGAGATATATAGAGCAATTGCCGATAACGCATTTGCTAACAGCGAAGCAAGAACTGTCATTACTAATATTGTTCTTGTTTTCGTTTTTCTTCCCTTCTTGTCCAGCAGTGTAATCCCAATCAACAAGCAGATTGTTAATGTTGCAAACATTCCTTCTCCCACATATTGGAGATAAACAGTGTATCCACCAGAAGTATCCAGCGAAAGATAATTGGCCAAAAACCTTGTCAAGATCAAAATAAACTGCGTGGGATTATTCAATATAAACTTAATTTGTTCCGTTGCATTTACATCTGTTCCGCCTCTGACATCCCCAGTACCAGCACCATTGAGAAGCATAGGCAGCATGAAAGTTCCTACTAAAAATAATCCAGAAAACAGAACTGCTAAAAGATATTTTCGGTGGCTTCTTTTGCTTTCAAATGATTGACGAGGAAGAAAGAAAAGCGGAAGCATCAAAATAAAGTATGTTGCTTTTGGCAAACATCCTACGATATACGCACCAAGCATTAAGAACACATCTTTACGTTTGACTTTAGCATCTTTGTTTTGTAAAAAATAGATAAAATAGCTGAAACCATACAATGTAAATGCAATTACCCAAGGATCATATGAATAAGAGCATGCCATGAATATTACTTCAGGAATCAGACCAACAGCTGCAAGCGCAATTTTTCCAATCCGGAGTTTTTTCATTGCAAAATAAATGATCAGACCATAACAAAGCAGGTTAACAAACTTTGCTAATTTAAACGTAATTGTAAATGTTAACGATAATCCTTTACCTACAATCATGCCAATCACATATGGAATATATGTGATCGAGTATACTCCAAGGTACTGAATGCCTCCTCTTGTAATCTGAATATTGGATTCATCATTCAATTTCTGATAATAGGCATTTCTTTCTCCTTCAGAAAGTGTAAATTTTTCTTTTGCGCCAATTGTCTCCCGGGTCATGATTTCTTTGCTTGACTGAACATCAGTCCCCTGGATAATTTCTACAATATTTGTCGCTCTAGAATAATGTATTCCATCGTCAGCGGATATTCCAACATCAACAGGAGTAACTGTTATATAAAACATGCCTGTAACTAACAGGAAAACCAGGAATAACTGTTCTGGCCTATTTGATCCCTTAATATAGAATCTGGAAATATACAACAAAAATAATATTGAAAAGATGAACATCTGATGCGTTGCTAGTAAATCAATATGGAGAATGTTTTGAAGTACTTTTCCAAGCAATACTGAAATTACAATGATAATAATTGTTTCCAGTAAAAAAAGTAATATCTGCATCTTGTGCGACGGCAACTCTTTTAATAATGAAACGAATTGCTTATATTGCACAGTTAATTTTCTGGGAAAAAGTTTGTTAATAAGAAAAGGCAAAATAATCGCTAAAATCCATAGGAAAACAATAAATATTAGTCTTTTTATAGACAATAGCGGATAATAAACTCCTCGCATCAACAACACCATAAATGCGATGTTTATTATTTCAAAAAATATCATTGAGATCTTTACATCTCTTGTACTCATTTTGATGTTCTTCGCCATATGTATATTTCCACCTGTTTATTTCAAAATATATGGCCCGTCTTCAATCCTGAAGTTCTTATTATAGTACGGATCTCCCTTGGAAAGGAGTGAATGCCACTTTCTCTGAAATATCTGAATTTCATGGTCGAATCTCTGCACATGTTCAAAATCATCTTCATACCCCCGTGACTTTGATTCATAATGATGCCAGAGAGCAAAAGCATTATAGACAACAAGCTTATTGATACTGCGTACTTTCAGGCAGTAATCAATATCATTTCCTGCGACTCTAAGATCCTCATCAAGGCCGCCAACAGCCTGATATATATCTTTCTTAGTCATCAGGCACGCACCTGTCACCGCGCAATAATCACCATTCAGCATTGCCCGCATCATAAAGCCTAAATCTTTTTTACCAATGCCAGTAAATACATGACCAGCGAAACCAGAAAATCCTGCAACAACACCTGCATGCTGAACTGTATCGTCTTTGTATAATAGTTTTGCTCCAACGCAGCCAACGTCTTCACGCATGCAAACGCCAAGCATTTCAGTAAGTGCATCCGGAGAAACCATCTCAGTGTCATTATTTAACAGAAGCAGGTATTCTCCCTTTGCTTTCTCTACACCAAAGTTATTAATCGAACTGTAGTTGAACCCTGCATCTGATTTCCAAGCATAGACATGAACATTGCTGTGTTCCTTCTGAACAGCATCATAATATGCAAAGGTATCCTGATTCTTAGAATTATTTTCGATAATCAGAATTTCAAAGTCTCTATATGTGCTCACATTTATGATTGACTGAATGCAGTTTTTCAAGAGATCCACATGATCACAGCTTGGAATAATAATGGAAATAAGTGGATTATTCCCAGTACTGTAATGAATATGGTACATTCCCCAATAAGGTTTAGGCATGATCTCTGCTTTTGCATTGATTCCCGTTCTTTCAAAATGTTCATCCAATGCATTTTTGCCAGCAACATAGCAGTACATTTTGCTTTCTGGATCCAGTGCCGTAGAACCCTCATGCATGCGCCAATGATAAAGAATCTTTGGAATATGATACACATCATGTGATTTTTCAATGCATCTCAGCATAACATCATAATCCTGAGAGCCGTCAAACTTAGGGCGGAAGCCGCCTACGGCATCAATAATTTCTTTCTTTACAGCAAAAAAGTGAGTTATGTAGTTATGTGACAGAAACAGATCCGGATCAAAATCAGGTTTCAAGTTTGGATCTTCATATCTGCCAGAATCATCATTATACTTGTCTTCATCTGTATATAAAACATCATAATGCGTATTCTGAACTGACTTTACAATCTGGTACAAACAGTCAGGCTCAAGCAGATCATCATGATCAAACAGCGCTGTATACTCACCCGCTGCCAGTGTTAATGCTTCGTTGGTATTTCCAGAAATGCCCTTATTTTCGCTCAGGAACGTAACTTTAATACGAGGGTCACTGTCCTGGTATTGCTTTAACTTCAACCTGATATCATTATCCTTATCACTGGCATCAGCGATACATAGTTCCCAATTAGAATATGACTGATTTAATACTGAATGAATCATCTCTTCAAACAAATCTATGGGGGTGTTATATGTTGGAACTAAAATACTGATCTTAGGGGCATACGAAAAAACATGGGCCCTCTCTTTTTCAAGTTCGATCTGCTGCGCACGATTGCGATAAAACCATGCATCGTAATCAAATTTCTCTAACCTCGCATTCAGCACCTTGTGTCCAAATCCCTTGAAACCATACTCATGCAGATATTTAACACCTTTATCAATGTTTTCTTTGGTCATTGCCTTCACCAATCTTACGAAGGAAAAACCTGGCTCACTGATCATGTCTTTTTTCACAGGAATAGAAAGCTTTGATGCACCATCTTCAATATTCAGAAAATATTTAGCTCCCTTCATAGGTGTAAATGTAATCAGGAAGCCAACGCTTAATGCATTATCTGTATCTGTAATACCAGATTCAATTGTCCTCTGGAAGACTGTATTTCTGACAGAAATTTTCTGTTCGTTTCCACTTTCATCCGTGATCGAATACTTCTCCCCGCCCAGATAGGAAAAGCTCCATCCTGAAATCTGTGTATAGTTCTTGAACTCACTGACACCATAGATATCACCAATTATTGATCTGACTGGAATATCAGCGGTTTCCAATTGATCTCTTTTGACACTGCCATTCCTACAATGACTGATAAGAGCAATCTCATTCAGATCCTGCTGATCAGAAAGGCGAATATAAAACCAGGCAGAATAAATTTCGTCCGCAAATTCAAACAGCTCTGTCGGTTCATACTTTTCTCCATCAATTTCAGCATGCATGACAAAATACTTTTCATCACTCTCAACTTCCAACTGAAGGAACAGGTATCTGCTGTTACCAGCTTGATATATATTACTGTTTTTTACATGTACGTTAAATTTCATCATAACCACCCATCATTTATAAAGTGATCACACTGTCCTGCATTGCAAGATTTGGATTATAGAATGGATCACCTGCATCCAGAAGGTCCTTCCATCTTTCTCTGAATAATGCTTCTGATCTTATCTTTTCATCCGCATCGAATTCTTTCTTCAAATACAGAGAGGACTTGCCAACATGATTAAACCATTTTGAGAAAGGATCATATACAATGTATTGACCAAGTCTTCTTGCTCTCAGGCACAGATCGACATCAGACAAGCGCTCCCCCATTTCTACGTCAAAGCCATGCAGCTCATGGAAAAGGTCTTTGCTGATCAGCATGCATTTTGAGGTTACAGCACTGTAATTGCATCTGACAATAGCCCGCATCTGATAGCCAAAATCCTTATCTGCCTGACCCGTCAGCACATAACTGGTAAGATTGTTACGTTCGATAATAATTCCTGCATGCTCAACAGTACGATCGTCAAACAGGAGCTTTGCACCTGCGATTCCCCTATGATTGCATTCAAGGTCACCAACAAGCTCACTGATAGATTCCGGGTTGATCATTTCAATTGTTTCATTCAAGAACAGCAGATATTTTCCTGCAGCAAGCTCTGCACCAGCATTGTATGCAGCAGGACTGCTGTATTTTCCCTCATATGCTGCATACTTGTAACCTGCAGACTGATGATGAAGAATATCATTGTCTTTGCTGCAGCTGATAATAATCTCAATATTATGATACAGATTAATGCTGTTAAGAGATGCTATGCATTTTTCTAATAATTTTTGATTATTCTGAGCAGCAATAATAACAGATACCAGCGGATTTTCTTTCAGATCAAACCTAGTGCGGTACAATCCCCAGAGTCCATTCGGCATCATTTCAACATGTGCATCGATGCCAAAACGTTGATAATGTGCCTGAATTGCATTTTTTCCCGCTTCATAGCAATACATCTTCGCAGATGGATCAGAAGCCGTTGATCCTTCATGAATCCGCCAGTGATAAAGCACCTTGGGAATATGATATACAGACTCAGCATTCTCTACACACCTGAAAATCAGATCATAATCCTGTGATCCATCAAAGGAACTTCTGAAACCTCCAACCTTTCTTACAATCTCTGTTCTGGCGACAAAGAAATGCGTGATGTAATTATTGGAGCAAAGCTGATCCGGCGAAAAATCAGGCTTCATATTTGGATCATCAAAAATGCCGGTTTCATTATTCAACTTATCTTCATCTGTATATATGACGGAATATTTTTTATTCTGAAGCGCTCTTACAATCTCATACAGCGCATTTTCTTCCAGCAAATCATCATGATCAAACAGAGCTGTATATTCACCTTCTGCCAGTTCCAACGCCTTATTTGTGTTGCCAGAAATACCATAATTATCATTAAGATATTTCACTTTGATGCGCGGATCTTTCTTTTGATAATCAGAAATTATCTGCTTGGCAGGATTGCCAGCATCACTGCCATCCGCAATACACAGTTCCCAATTTGAATAGCTTTGGTTTCTTACCGATTCAATCATTTCAACAAGCAGCTTTTCAGGCGTATTAAAAGTCGGAACAAGAATAGAAATCAAGGGATTATATGTAAAAACATGCTTTCTTTGTTCCTGCAATTCTTTCTTAGACACACGGTGCAGCAAGAACCATTTGTTATAAGTATTGATCTTCTTGGAATCAAAATAAATTTTCTTATATCCGGAGAAACCACTGTTATGAATATGACGAAGGATATCGATAAGAGATATTCCAATAATTCTTTCACTGATATCTTTGAAAGAATGAACACCATGTGCTTTCTGATAACGGTGAAGGACATTAACCGTCACACTGTCCAAGCCATCACTGATTGTCAATACTGTCTTCTGATCTAAATTGCCAGGATATTTGATTTCAAAGCCACATTTTCGATCCTCATATGGCACGATTGAAAAATCGTAGAGATCGTTACGCAATATTTTTTTCTCTGTATACTCTATTAAATCTCCGGATTCACTGTCATAAACGGAAAGCACAAGCGGCTTTCTGCTTGCGGAATGGCACCATCCGCTGACTACCCAGAGATTTTTCTTATCATCATGTAAAATTCCATCAATTGAAAATAATATATCATTTGAAAAGGAATACTGTTTCAATCTTGGCCCGGACAGCTTAAATAATGTATGATTCTTCTCTCCATCATAGGCTTCAATGACCAGCGATTTAATTGGCTCAACATCATTATTCTGTATCTTAAAACCACAGAACATTAATTCATCAGAAAGACTGTACTTTCTCATGATGTCATATCGTAAGATATCTTTATATTCAAATTGAATGTATTTCCCATTCACTTTGATACTGATGGCTGGCAGCTTATGATTCTCCCCAAAGCACCAGCCGCTGATCATCAGCGTATCATGTCCCCCAAGCTTCTGTATTCTCAAATCCTCAAAATGATAATATATCTTCATTGAAGTACACCTCAGAACTGCTCAGCGAATCCTTTTTCAAGCTTGCTGAAAACAAACCAGCCAATCGCAAGAGTCACGGCCGCAATAATTGCTAATATACCCATAATTCTCATATCGGGGATCTGATGGTTGAGAAATACATCACGATAGGAATTGATAATATGTGTAACCGGGTTTAAATTAATCAGCTTAACCAGTTTTGATGTAGAAGAGAATGTTTCAATTCGATAAATAATCGGAGCGCCATACATTGCAAGCGTCAGCAGGAAATTCACGATATATTCAAGATCCTGGATGTAAGCATCCATTGCACCTAACAACATACCAATTCCCAAAGCGAAAACACCTTCGATCAATGCAATCAATGGTACAAAGATGATATGCCAGCTTACACCGACACCAAAGATCATACAGAAAACAATGATGATAATACATGAAATAAAGAAGTTGATAATTCCGCTGATTGCAGTCGCAAGAGGCAGAATTTCACGCGGAAAATATACCTTCTTGATAATGCCAGAATTGCTCTTGATGGATACGACACACTGGGTAATTACCGTCGAGAAAAAAGTCCAGGGAATAATACCTGTTACCAGATAAATCAGGTAATTATCACCAGTATTATTCAACAGGTACGGAAAAACAATTGCATATACGAGTACCTGCAGCAGCGGATTGATAAATGACCAAAGTACCCCGAGGATTGATGCCTTATACTTTCCTCTGAGCTCCTTTTTCACACTGGTCTTTAACAATTCCCTGTATTTATATAGTTCTCTGAATTCATTCATGCTGCTTCTTTTTCTCCATCATAAACTACATATACATCTTTATATGCGATCACATTACCCTGATCATCTTTTAAGGTTGCAGAAACCGTGATTCTGTTCTGATCATCACGCTGATTAAGGTAATCTTTCATATCAATACCTTTTGTCCAGCCAACAGTATCCGGATCCATAAAGCCGCCGTATTCTTCCGAATAAATCTGAACAACATCATCGCGTCTCATCGGCTCCAGATCAGTAACCATTTTATTACCAATTTTCACTTCAAAAACAGCATTCTCACAGTCGCTGACTTTCCAGCCGCCAATCGGCATCTTACTTGTCTGATCACTGAAATGTGTATAATTCCGTGGACCATCAATATATACCAAACCTGAATACGACGCACCGCTTTCCTGAATCTTCTTTTTCTTTTCAGCTACATTATCCAGAGCAACCTGCTTTAAGTATTCATCAATAACAATACCAGGCGTTCCATCCATGCGGAAACTGCCATGATACAGCCATACAACGCGTGTACACAATTCACGAACCATATCCAGGCTGTGAGAAACAATCACAATTGTCTTCCCGCCATCATCACGAAGCTGCCGCAGCTTCTCAAAGCACTTTTCCTGAAAATGCTGGTCACCAACTGCCAGAATTTCATCAATCAGGAGAATATCTGCATCCACGTTAATAGCAACGGAAAAGGCCAGGCGCATATACATACCAGAAGAATATGTTCTGATCGGCTCATCAATAAACTTACCCAGCTCAGAAAATTCAATGATTTTATCAATTCTCTGGTCAATCTCTTTCTCTGTCAGCCCAAAAATAGCAGCATTAAAATAAATATTCTCTCTGCCTGTAAAATCAGGATGAAAACCAGCACCTAGTTCAAGCAGTGATGTTACTTTACCATCTGTCTTGATTGTGCCTGAATCAGGATAAATAATTTTTGTAATCAGCTTCAAAAGGGTTGATTTGCCGCTTCCGTTTGTGCCAATCAATCCAACAGTATCACCCTTTTTAATATCCAGATTAATATCGTTAAGCACCTGAATCCGATGCTTTTTACCTCTATGTCTCTTTGTCAGGAATTCCTTTAAAGTCTTCGCACCATCATGCTGCACTTTAAAGCTTTTTGACATATTCCTGATTTCTATTGCATTTGAAGGATCCATTTCCCATTGCCTCCTGAACAAGCTGCTAAATTGATGTTGGATGCGGCCCTCTGTCTCACTTTGCAAGGCAGTGCATTATCCAATAGTGTTCGATTGTATCATACTATAGGAATGAGTCAAATTAACGTCTTTGTTGATCTTCTTCTGCATTCTTCTTTTGATGTGCAATTCTCAGCATAATACCAAGAAGAACCAAAGAGATCACAGATATACCTGCTCCGTATTTTAGTAAGGGCATCCTGTAAATAAGTTCAATCTGATGTTCTCCGCTTTCCAGCTTTGTACTGATCAAACCATAGTCACATTGCTGAACTGGCACCTTATGCCCATCAACAATAAGACTCCATCCTTTCACATCCGGTATTGAGAACACCAACTGTGCAGTTCTCTGAACTGTAATCTTCCCCGTGATATGATCTGGTTTAAAACGATCTAATTCAAATCCATTCTGCTGTAGTTTCTTTGCCGCCAATAAATAGTCAGACGAATCATCCACAGCAATTTCAGCAATCTCAGAGTCGGATAATTTCTCCAGATCTTTTGAATCTGTATCCAGGACAGCAGCATGCATCAGCAGTTTTCTTCTTTCATCCTCAGAATACTTTTCTAGATCCTGCTCAAGAACGTAGCTGTCATAAGCAATACCAATCGACAACGGCACCTCATTTTGGTACAGAACCAGGCTGCCAAATTCTTTTACTTTTTGATATCCCTGCGGCAATTCGGCTCCAGCACCTTGTACTGTGACAAAATATTTGTATGCTGTTATCTCCGCCGTCTCTGAAATGCCGCCTGTTCCTAATGAATACTTGCTGCCTTCATTTGTATCAAATGACTCTGACGCAAAATGAGACATGAATTGATAAGTACTGCTGTCAATGTTTGTATAGTAACTGCTGTCATCATATCCAAAGTACATTGGATTGCTGTACCTTGCATTGCCTGCAGTGATTCGAATTCCGCCAATACGGTAAAAGCCTGGATCTGTTTGTTTCAAATATGAAACAATGTTATTTACTTCACCATAATATCCTAATGGATCTGCCTGCATCAAACCGTAATAGCCAGTTGCATACGTAACCGCGCCACTAATTGTATTTCTGTCAGAATAGATCATCTCCATAAAGACAAGCCCGATGCAGAGTGTCTGTGCCAGGATATGCTTTTTATTCCAATTCAGAAAAAATGGCAGGATCACCCAGACAATACACATCAGAATACTGAAGCAAACCATTTTCTTATCGATAACCGCCTCTGCATGATGTGCGCAAAGCCATGACAGAGCCAATAGCAACAACACTGATAATATTCCCGCAGCAGTATAGAGCTTTTTCGAGCACTTTCTTTCAATGAAAGATTCAAATCCGTCACTGCTGATGACGACCAGTCCAATTACAATCCATAGCGAAGATAAGCGGTACGAGCGTGCGCCAAGTTCAACATTTGAAATAAACAAATTAAATACATCTGTTACAAACGGAAGCAGGAGATACGCTGCAGCAAGAGCCAAGAATAGAGCATAAGCTTTTCTTTTCTTACTGTCTGCATTCTTAAGCGCGATAGTACTGAAAAGAATGCTTCCAACACCAATATAGAACAGCGGCCGTTCCAGATAATTCAGAATTCCGCTGTATTGATCAAATGTCCCCATGGTATCTGTTCCATAGAATGACATCAGTGCGGACAATACCACTTTCCAATTTGTAATCAATGAGCCTGCAGCTGCTGCTGTACCATTGTCTGCTCTGGCTGTATTCAGCATTGACGCAAGATCAATGCCAATGGAATACACGGCAGAAAGACCAATGCCAAGCAGATAAATGCCAGCACATTTCAGAATATATTTAATAAACTGCTTCTTATCATTCCCGTCCAGAAAATATCTTGCTGTGATGTAGATCACTAATATCAAACCATAGAGATAAAGATAATATACGCCTAATGACAATCCAATAAGCGTAACTGTAATGGCAGTCCAGATCCACTTATTCTTTTTGTATAAAAGTTCTACTATATAGAACAATAATGCGGCAAGATAACATTCATCCGCAAAAAACAGCCAGAATCCTCTTAAGATGATTACTCCGGAAAAAGCATATACGATTCCACCATATGCCGCCCCATTTTTCTTGATGCCCAATTCAATCAGGAAATGATACATAAAGAAAGCAGCAAGGCCCATCTTGAATACCTGCATCCAGGCAAGTGTTACAGCCATTGCTTTCTCTCCATAAAGATATCCTGCTAATACAGGAGGAATATTCAACGGATTAAAACTGATTGGAGAATTAATGGGTACGGATGCACCAAGCCCAATAGAAAAGCTCCACCAGCTCCAGCCATTACGCAGGCTTCGGATAATTTCCATAAAGCGCGGCAGGTAAGATGCATTGCCATCTGAAGTAGCATAGAAAAAGGAAGTATTTCCAAACAAAAAAGAATGATATACAAATATTGCTCCCAGCAAGACGATCAACGATATAAACAAGCCTGTCTTTTCCTTATATTTCTTCGTGCAGACCGAATAAAGAATTACTGCTAAGAGAACCAGGCTGATCACCAAACATCCTGCTTTATATATATTCATCCGGATATTCTCCCTCCCCAATAGCACAAATTATAATTCATGCCTTTTTAAATGCCCAATATTTGTTGATCAAGAAATTCAGCGGTACGCTGATAATCAGGTTCAATATTGGTGATACAAACTCTGAGATATGAAAGTACTTCGTCCACAGAACTAGCAGTATGCTGTTTAAAAAAAGACCTGTAAATGAATAGGAAACATATGTTTTCAATAATGATTTGATAATCGATCTATGCTCTCCTTCGTTCAGTGAAAAAACAAATTTATTGTTCCAGAGAAATGACCAAAGTACACTCAATACAAACGCCACTGTCTGGGATATCAAATAGTCAGCATGTGGAAATGCACCATTATGTTTGAAAATAAGCAGTGTTCCTGCATAGATCAGATATGAAATCAATGTATTGCTCAAACCGACAATGCCAAAGCGCACAAATTGAGAAAGAGATTCAACTTTTGCCTGGTCATTTTCCTTATGGAAGATTTTCAGCAGAAATATCACAACACTATGAATAAGCTGGTTCAATTTGTTCATCTGCGCGCAGGGTCTTTCTTGTCTTTTTGTGCATCGATTTCAACGATATATGGCGGCCTGCCCATAGAAGCATCATATGTTCTCCAAAGGTATTCCCCCAGAATTCCTAATGTCAGCATGATGACGCCAAAACTGAACAAATTGAAGATGAAAAGTGTTGTCCAGCCGCTGACACTGATTTTTCCTGCAATTTTACAAATCAAAACGACAATTGCCCAGATTGCTGCCCCGAAAAAGGAAAGAGCACCAATGATCTCTACAACCGTAATCGGAACTGTTGAAAAGCTGAACAATGTGTCCATCACCAGACGGATTTTCTTTTTCAAAGTCCATCTGCTCGTCCCAATTTCACGTGCTTTTCTGACATATTCTACATATCCTGTCTTGAATCCACTCCAGAGAATCTGCCCTGTGAGTGCACTGTTTTTTTCATCAAGCTTTGATAATACTTCAATCACCTTTCGATCGATCAGATATACATCAAATCCATGCTCTGGCATGGCAGGCAATGCCATTTTTCTTACAATCTTATAGTATGTATCCGCAAAGCCGCGCTGTACTTTACCTTCTTCACGGCCTGCTCTGACTGCCAGAACAACATTATTACCTGTCTTCCAGCTGTCCACCATCTGCAGAATCAGCTCTGTTGGCTCCTGAAGGTCAGCCGCCTTAATAACGGCACAATCCCCTGAACAATGCTCTGTTATGTAAAAGCCAATGTCAAGTGCTAGTTTCTGATTTGTATCATTTTCCCTTTGCTGTTGAAGGCATGAGGAAAGAGTCTCGGATTTTTAACAGTTCGCGGTATTTAGCCATTCTGTTATACGTGTATCAGGGACAAATGCTCTCCCACCCCACAGGCCAATGGTTTCGCCGCCAGCTCTGCTGTCTAAAATCGTGGATCACCAGGGAACAGTGCCATCATAGAGCAATCGCAGATAGCTGAACCGTCCAGTTCAAATCCGGGCTGCTCCTTCCTGATGCCTTCAATCTAATTCATATTCCTCCCTCTGTATTCTGCTGTCATTGCAATGTGCTGCGCATGTATTGCCATCCTGACAATTGATAGAATCATAT
>NZ_JALBUR010000018.1:0-39612 GCF_033971865.1 Grylomicrobium aquisgranense
TCGCCACTCGGTCAACCCAGCAAGCTGGGTCTTCCTCGTTCGACTTGCATGTATTAGGCACGCCGCCAGCGTTTATCCTGAGCCAGGATCAAACTCTTCATTTGACTTGTGCTCACCTGATTACTTACTAACCAGGATTTCTTATAAACTCATTGACGTTGTTTGTGTTCTAATCTTTCTGTTCAGTTTTCAAAGATCTGCGCTCGCTTCCTTCTCAGAAGCAACTTGTTTATCTTACCTCTTCAGTTTATTTTGTCAACAACTTTTTTCCTCATTGCCAACCTGATCCATGATCATTTCCTGATGCCTGAACCCCTGTTGAAGAAGCTTCATGATCTTACCCTCTCTCCTCCCTCTCTGTCAACTGGTTTTTTTGCATTCCTGTATTTCCAGCCGTAAAAAAAATACCGCATAGCGGCATCATTTCCATTATCTGTTCATATGCAGATATTTGCTGTAATAGTAGTCTATGCACGCCTGATTGAAGGGATCTTCACCTTTTTCCATCACATGAATCAGCATTTGCATCTGTTCTTCTACGATCTTTTTCACTTCTTCCGGATAGTGCATCTGCCTGGCGTGCTGGGCAAACTCATCTTCGTCCAGGATCTGGTAGCCGCCATCCGGATACAGCTTGACATCCAGGTCATAATCAATGTTCTTTATTGCCTCGCCATCATATACGCTCGGAGAAGCCAGATTGCAGTAGTAATACACACCGGAATGGCGGATCATGGAAATAATATTCCACCAGCGGTCGTCATAGAAAAAACATATTGCCGGTTCTCTTGTCAGCCACCGCCTTCCATCTGCCTCAATTACCCAGGCGCGGTTGGTAACGGCTACGATATGTTTTTTATCAGCTTCAAGCACAAATCCCTTGCACCATGTGCGGTGCAGGCTGCCGTCATGCTTGAAAGACTGGATATATACCATTTGTCCAGGATGTGGAATTAATATTTTCGACATAGCATTTGTTATTCTACTCGCCGACAGCAAAAATAAAAAGTGGATGATTTGCATTCTCATCCACCCATTCGAATGTTTTTTGCTTCTGCTTACTTTGCAAACTGCTTCCAGGCGCTTGTTTTTTCCAGCCTTTTCAGCAGCAGCGGCACCAGAATGATGCATACCACCAATGTGGCAAGATTATACCAGAGATTGTATCCGGCAGAATATATCCAGGCAGCCTTGCTGCCGGCAACACTGCCCTCCGGCGGCCAGTAGTACACGCCTGATAACAGCTGGCTGATATATTTCAGAATCATTGCCAGTGAGATGCCGATGATCTGGCGTACTGAACCATTGCGGCCAAGCAGACTTGATGCACCAACAAACAGCAGAGGCAGAATGTAATCCAGCATAAACTGCCCTAAGTTCAGCCAGTAAATCGGGAAGCCGCAGATCAATGTCAGCAGAAAGCCGATCATTGCTGTCAGAATGCCATACTTCCAGCCCATGTGGTACGAAGCAATGAATACCGCAGCCAGCTCAAGTTCGATTGAGCCTCCCTGCGGCATCTGCAGGAATGGAATGTACTGTCCTGCAAATTTCAGGACGACATACAGTGCTGCATACAATGCCATGTACGAAATGATTCTGATCTTATTGTTCTTCACAAAAAAACACCCCCGTTTCTGAAGGCGCAAAGAGTGTTCGGAACTCCCTACGCTAGTATTACCTAGATCAGGTGATAAGGGTAATTCTCAGCAAATGCACCCCTGTTCACGAATTCATTCTACCACAGGAATATGTGCTATGATCTTTTACATGGAAAATAAAAGTCTGATCAGCCAGCAGATTGCAGCCCTGCTGGAAGAGCCTGATATGATCGCTGCATTAAGCAATGTCTCTGCCTGCATCAATATGAACTATGCCAATCTCAATTGGGCAGGATTTTATTTCGTGAAAAACAGTGAACTCGTCCTTGGTCCTTTTCAGGGCAAGACTGCCTGCACGCACATTGGCTTTGGCAAAGGTGTCTGTGGTACCTGCTGGCAGACAAAGAAGCCGCAGCGGATTGCGGATGTGCTGTCTTTCCATGGCCATATTGCCTGTGACAGTGACAGCCGCAGTGAATTATGTGTTCCGGTCATTGTCAATGATGAAGTGATCATGGAAATTGACCTGGATGCCCCAGTCAAAGATCGTTTCCACGAAACCGAAGAAAAAGAAATGCTTGAAGCAGCTGCAGAAATTTCTGCAGCATACCTCAAACATTCCTGGAAAATCTGATTACCGGTACAGTTCAAATACCGAATTGGATTCAAAGTAGCGTGTTGCCTCATCCACGGCATATGCCAGTGGGAAAAACTGAATGCGGGATCCGCCTATCACTGTTTCGCGGACCGCCTTTTTTTTGACCAGTTCACTGCGCACCCGTGTGAAGTCACTGCTGTCCAGATCAAGATCCAGATAATTCTTCCACTGTGGTCCCTGATCTGTCTGCATGCAGCAGCCTTCAATGCGGATCGGCCTGTCATCTGTGCGGTATTCCGCCAGATGCATGCTTGTCGTACTGTCAAAATCACATCCCATCAACAGCACAAAACCCTTCATCTCATACATGCGGGCTGCCGGGCTTTCTTCAGCCAGCGGAAAATGCAGAGACTGCCGGTTGCACAGCAGCTTGGCATATCTGCCCCACGCTGCATAGGAAACACGCGGATGCTGGGAAAAAATAACACCTTTGCGGCGGCGGAAATTCTCAGCCACTTCTCCCATATCAGGAATATCACTCAGCTGGGGATCGTACGGCGGGATTGCGCTGCGCACAGATGCATAGGACTGCGGCTGAAGCACCGGATGTTTCCAGGTGGAAGGCTCCGCATTATCATGGCAGTTTACTGGCATGACAATCGTTCCATTTTCACCAGCAATATCCATTAATGCATCCACAACCGTCCTTGCCCCGCCAATCACACAGTCAAAAGATGACAGACGGGCATGCACTTCCACAATCATGCCGTCCCGCAGGCCAAGCTTTTTCAGCCCGGCTGTCAGTGTTTCCCTGGTTACGGGATCATTGACAATATGGTCCGGCGCATATGACATCAGAGTTTACTGTACTCCTTGGCAATTTCCGAACCAACTGCCGCATTGTTATATACAAGATGAATGTTGGCATCCAGAGACTTGCCGGCAGTAATATCTGCAATCTTGGCAAGCAGGAATGGTGTGCACTCCTTGCCATGAATACCCTTTTCATCCATCTCTGCAATTGCTTCATCAATAGCCTTGTTAATCACATCAGTAGGCATTGAATACTCTTCCGGGATCGGATTGGTAATCAGAATGCCGCCATTGAGCTTGAGATCTCTCTTAGCCTTGACAATTCTTGCTGCATCAGCTGCATCTTTAATCGCATAGTCAACTTTCAGGCCCATGCCATTATCACGGCAGTAGAAAGCAGGCAGATCATTTGTCTGATAGCCAAGCACCGGAACACCCTTTGTCTCCAGTACTTCCAGAGTCAGTTTCAGATCCAGGATTGCCTTGGCACCTGCACAGATCACGGTCACATTTGTTCTGCCAAGCTCTTCCAGGTCAGCCGAAATATCGAATGTTTCCTGTGCGCCTCTGTGAACGCCGCCGATACCGCCTGTCACAAAGAACTCAACGCCTGCCTTGGCAGCCAGAATCATTGTTGTCGCAACAGTAGTAGCACCCCATGACTTTTCTGCCATGACAATCGGCAGATCGCGTCTGGATACCTTCGGAATCGAATGGCCGCGCTTGCCCATTTCTTCAATCTCATCCTTTGTCAGGCCAACAACACCAACACCATCAACGATGCCAACTGTTGCTGGCACAGCTCCGTGATCACGGATGATCTGTTCCACATGCATTGCCGTTTCAACATTCTGCGGATACGGCATACCATGGGAAATAATCGTGCTTTCCAGGGCAATGACAGGCTTGTTCTCCTGTAATGCCTTTGCAACTTCAGGATTGACTCTTACCATTTCACTCATAACTTTTTCTCCTTTATATCCATCGTATCAAGATTCTTTTCAATCATTTCAGGACTGAGGCTGCGCCGCTTGACAGCATCCTGTTCGATTGCCGTCACGGAAGCAGATATACCATAGCGGATCGCCTGATCCGGGCTCTGGTGTTCCAGCCTTGCGGCAACATATGCACCAAGCAGCGTATCACCGCCGCCGGTTGCATTCTCCAGAGAGATACGGCGGTGTGTCAGCCACAGCTTTTCATGTTCAGTACCCAGCAGCAGTCCGCGCTCAGCCATGGAAATAATCACTTCTTTTACGCCAGCCTGCAGAAACCAGTCCAGACTGCGGCGGGCATCCTCCTCATTTTCAATGGAGATACCAGTCAGTTCCTTTGCTTCAAACTGATTTGGCTTGAAGATGGAAAGCTGGCCAAGCACATTTCTGAGCCTGCCGGCCTTGCTTGTGCTGACAGGGTCTGCCGCAACATGACACGGCGCATTGGCAAGCACATACTGAATACATGACATATCCAGATTGGCATCTATGATGATTATATCATCGCTGTTAAGGCTTTTTAACACAGGCTCCAGCATTGCCGAATCCATGCACCGCAGGATTCGCATGTCACTCATGCCGACCTTCATATCTCTGTTATGATCCAGAATAGCAATGTACATGGAACTTGGCAGTCCTTCAATTGTCACGGAACCAGAAGTATCCATTCCCAGCATTTCACAGTCTGCCTTCATCATCTGGCCATAGCTGTCACTGGAAAAACATGTTACAAAGCGTGTATTTTTCCGCAACAGTGCACAGATCTGGGCGATATTGCGGCCGACGCCGCCATAGGAAACGGAAATCATACCTGGATTGGAATCAAACGAACGTAACGGGCCAATGCTTGATCCACAGATATCAATATTGGCTCCGCCAATTACACAAATGCAGCTCATTGGTGATCCTCCTGATCGCATCCTTACATTCGTATATTTTAGCATAGGTCCCGCCGGGGCACATCTCTTTTCATTTTGGCCAGCAATGTTACAATATTCGTATTGTATCGGAGGTAAGAGATCATGCAGATATATGAATCCGCAGAAGATTACCTGGAAGCGATTTTGATGCTGAAGGAAAGAAATGGCAGCGTCCACTCTGTGGATATCGCACAGGAACTCGGCTATTCAAAGGCAAGCATCAGCGTTGCCATGAAAAAGCTGAGAGAAAACGGCTATATCGAAATGGCCAAAGATGGGGAAATCTCGCTGCTTCCCCCGGGCAGAAAAATTGCTGAGCACATTTATGAGCGCCATAAGCTTTTCTCAGAATATTTTGTTTCAATTGGCGTAGATCCAGAGACAGCCCGTAAAGATGCCTGCCGCATTGAGCATGATATCAGCGATATCACGTTTGAAAAGGTAAAGCAGCAGATCCAGGCAAATATGCAGAAAAAATAAGGCAGCATCAAAACGATCATTGCAATAGATCAGACAATTGTGCTGACATGCAGACAGAGGCAGATCATCCGGAATGATCCGCCTCTGTTTTATTTCAAGTTGAATGATTATTACAGTTGAACATACTATTTCTGCATATGCTCAGGAATCATGACAAGATCCAAACCCTGACAGTCTTCCACCATCAGGCAGGATGCCCTCATGCCTGGATGCAGTTCTGGCTGGTTGATACCGGAAGTGATCTTTCCTTTCAGCATTCTGCCATCAAATTCTTCACCAAGAAACGGAATCCGTTTCAGGCTGCCTGGATGCAGCACATGCAGGATATCCGGGTACTTTGCATCCCGCAGCGAATCAAAAAGATGACAGCGCCGGATGCGCTGGCGTCCTGCTTCAATTCTGAAGCGGCCAGCAATCTTTTCGGCATAAACATAGAATTTTTCCGGTACCTGTCCTTGATAAATCTCGGCTTTGGCGTCTGAAAGATAACCTGCTGTATACTGCACTGCAGCACAGGATATAATTCCCTGCTCTGTCAGCATCCCCATGTGAAAGAACAGTATTTCCCCCATACATCCCTGATGACAATAGCACAGCCACTGTCCCCGAAACTTTTCTCCGATCTGCTTCTGTGTCTCCGTATGCACAAGCACAAAATGCCCACACAGGCGGCGGCACGCTCCCTTTTCCTCTATGATCATGCGGTATTTCCCCACTCACATAGTACGGGATGATCATGCCACAGAAAATGTGTCAGAATGGAGTAATGTCACATTTTACGACATTTTAATTATTTTGTCATAAGAAACTTCTTCAGATCAGCAAGCTGACGGGACGCTTCCTGTCTGCCGATCTGATAGATTTCTTCCATTTTTTCAGGATCATGTTCCGTCTTTCCAATTTCCAAAGGAAGCTGCGGCTGAATCACAAATGCTCTGCCTTCCCGTTGGGCACGGTGCACCTGCTGCAGCTGTGCATTGTATGCCTCATGCCTGTGAGCCAGCAGATCCAGCACCGCCGGATACTGATGCAGAAGCGGCCGCATCAAAGTCATGCCCTTCTGCGGATGCTTGGTATAGCCATCTGGCTGCGTCAGTACCACAACATTGCGGTCATAGCCGATCTTTTCAAAGAAAGCAAGCGGTATGGAATCTGAAAGGCCGCCGTCCAGAAGCTTCTGACCATGAATGATGACCGGTCGAGAAACAATCGGCATTGATGCCGATGCACGTTCCCATTCCAGTCCCTCTTCATCCATCGTCTTGATCTCGTGATACACGGGCTTTCCAGTTTCAATATCCGTTGCAACGCACCAGAATTCACAAGGATTTTTGACATACGTATCATTGTCCATGACATCCAGTTCATCCGGAAGGCGGTGATAGCAGAACTCCGCATTGTACAGATTGCCTGTTTTCAGCAGCGAGTACAGGCTGCAGTAATTGCGTTCATGGGCAAAGCGCTTATTGTAGCGGATGCATCTGCCAATCTGCTTTGACTTATAGTTGCAGCCAAAAGCCGCTCCGGCAGATACCCCAATAACCCCGTCAAAAACAACATCATTTTCCATCAGAACATCCAGTACGCCAGCGGTAAACAAACCGCGCATCGCACCGCCTTCCAACACAAGACCTTTTTTCATTGCACATCCTCCTTACTTATGATGAGAACGAAATTTCCAGAACACCAGTATCGGGATCCGTGCTGTACTGGCATGTCACTCTGCCTGTAAACCATCCAGCCATAATCGTCTGCATGTATGGTACATCACCAGAAAGCAAATCATCAAATGCCTGCTGGCAAATATCTTTTGAAAACTGCAGCGCACATTGATACTGGCCTGCCGCAAATCGGTTCATGAAATACTGATACACACTCATGCGGTCATAGCTTGTAAAATAGCTGCCGTCGCGCACATAGTAATCCAATGACAGATCTGAACATGATGGATACTGAAATACATTGGATACATAGCTGTCTGAGTCCGGATCACCGGCACCATAGTCAATCGTATGTGTATTCAGCATCAGATCATCCGGTACGCAGAAGTAACGGTAGGTCAGTGACTGGCCGGAGGAATCCTGCTGATAAAGAGGATCTCCCCAGGTTACATCCACCCAGTAAGTATTGCCATTGATCGTTACCAGATTCCATGCATGGCGCGCATCATTAGCCTCACCTTCCACAACCACACATTCAATACCTGCTTTATCACACAGATATTTGAATGCCCGGGCATAGCCGCTGCATACCGAGACATGATCCAGAAAGACACTGCGGATATCCTGATCATATGTACTTCTGCCATAGTCTGTATTCTGGATGATCCACTCATAGAAATACTGGATTGATGCCACTGGATCAGAAGGATCAGGATTGGCAGCCACTACCTGATCTGCTGCCTGCGAGACTGCTTCCATCTGTGCGGCAGCATCATCACCTGCATTCCAGCTTGCCTGTGTGATCACACTGCCATTCTGATAGCCTGTCCAGGTCCAGCTGCTGGTACCAGGCACCTCCGGATGATCCCTGGAAAATGCCGTCATTGCACACAGAAAATCATCCTGGCTGACCGGTTTGGAAAAGGATACAGAGCTCTGGCCGTCATTTGCCCCCTGCAGCAATTCCCCGTAGGCTTCTCTGGCATTCTGGTTCAGCTGATCATAGTAAAAAGCGGATGATACAGCTTCCTGCGGTACGGCAGAGGATGCGGCGGTGCTTGCGGAAGTAGCAGATGATGCAGAAGGCAGCGGCATCAGGGAGCATCCTGACAGTGCAAGAGAACTGATCGCTAAAAGTGTAAGCAGTTTGTTTGTCATATGTGGCATTTTAACATGTATCTGTGCTTTGAAAAGCTGTGGATGCTTTGTGCGCCGCTTGCCAAATAAACAGTTTCCTTTTACCATTTGATATGAATATCAAAGTGAGGTGGAGATATCATGAATGATGATCTGAATTATATAACACAGCAGCTGTGTGCGTTAACGGCAATTCCTTCACCAAGCGGTTTTACAGCACGGGCTGCAGAATATGTGCGCAAGACGCTGGCAGAGATGGGATATATGCCCATCATTACCCGCAAGGGCAATGTGGAGTGTGTATTGGGTGGTGAAAAAAATCCACTGGTTCTGGCCGCCCACGTGGATACACTTGGTGCCATGGTGCGTGCGATCAAGGACAATGGCAGACTCCGTCCGACAACAATCGGCGGCCACCAGTGGCGCACCGCCGATGGTGAAAACTGCATGGTCTTTACCCGCAGCGGAAGAATGTATACCGGTGTTGTCCTGAACAAGGAGCCAAGTGTCCATGTTCGTGAGAAAGAGCTGGAAGATACAGAGGAAAACATGGAGATTCTGCTGGATGAAAATGTGTCATCCCGTCAGGAAGTTGAAGCACTTGGCGTCGAAACCGGCGACATGATTGCCATGGATCCAAGAACTGTCATTACAGACAGCGGCTATATCAAGTCACGCTTCCTGGATGATAAGCTTTCCGCTTCGATTCTGCTAGGCATTGCCAGATGGGTCAAAGAGCAGAAAATCACCCTGCCCCGCAAAGTCACTCTGCTGTTTACGGTTTACGAAGAAGTTGGCTTTGGCGGATCCTGTGTGCCAATTGATACCGAAGATATGATTTCCGTTGATATGGGATGCGTCGGCAGTGATCTTGGCTGCAATGAGCATATGGTATCCATCTGTGCCAAGGATTCCGGCGGTCCCTACAATTATGACATGATCACAGAGCTTGCCCTCATCTGCAAGGCAGAGGGTCTGCCCTATGCAATCGATATCTACCCACGCTATGGCAGCGATGTAGAAACGACCATGCGGGCTGGTTATGATATCCGCCACGGTTTGATCGGGCCAGGTGTCTACGCCTCTCATAACTATGAGCGTGCCCACATTGACGGCGTGCAGGCAGCGTATACCCTGCTGCAGAAATACCTGATGCGCTGATCTTTTAAAAAATCCCTTTTGCTTTTACATCTGAACCGCTGCATAGCTGTATACATGAATCAGGAAATGAAGTCTGCATGAGAGATTCTCTCGAACCGCAAGACGCTGATGACTTCTGCTTGTCACAAAGACGGGCAGGAGTTTTTTGTTGAAATTCCTGTCCGGAAAGAGAGGAGAATGACAACATGTTCGAAATTACATTAAATGATGAAACGAATGCCGCTTTTATGGCAGCATTCGTTTTTTTCTTACAGCTGCAGAAACGCGAATCATATATACCGTATGCGTTTACCGTGTAATAATGAAATCATGAAACGAAAAGAACAATTTGATCCGCAGAAAATTTCCAGTTACTTTCTGCATGAGAAAAAGCTTCTGATGATCATTACCATCACAGGTCTGATCTATAACATCGGCCTGCTCGCCGGGCCATATTATGAAGGCCAGCTTGCCCAGACACTGCTTGAAATCCTCAAGGGCAATGAAACAGGCATGGCGATGGTCTCGCTTGCCATAACCTATCTTGCTGTCACTGCCATCGTACAGATTTCCCGCTTCTTCAAGCGTCTGTATGTACGTAAGTTTGCCAATGCCATCAACCGGCAGATGAAGCATATTCTGTATGGAAATCTTTTGAAAATACCTAAAGCAAAGGCAGGCACGAAAGATACCGGCGGCATGATTACCCGGGCAGTATCCGATGTGGATGCGTGTGCGGAAGGCATGCGCAAATTCACGACGGAAGTATTTGATACCGGGGTTGCTCTGATCAGTTATGTCGTCATGCTTGCCGTATACCGCTGGCAGTTGGCACTGCTGTGCCTGATCACACCGCCTGTTTCCTATCTGCTTGCCCAGAAGATGAAAACCGTTGTGCAGAAATGGAATGCCAGGGCAAGAGAAAGTGCTGATCAGCTGTCAGCAGCTACCATGGACCGTTCTGTCAATGCCATGACGTATCGTATTGCCGGCCAGGAAGGAAACATGAATACCCGCTATGAGCAGAGCCTGCAGGCTTATGAAGCAGCCAACACCAAAGCAGATGTGCTCGTCAATGCCCTGCCGCCGCTGTATCAGTGCATCACTGCCGTTTCTGTTCTGTTTATCCTCTTTGATGGATCAAAGCTCATTCATGCAGGCATCTGGAACATTGCTGCATTTACAACCTTTCTTTCCTGCTATGCAAAAATGGCACTGAAGTCATCCAAGGCTGCTGCCCTGTTCAACAGTGTCCAGAAAGCGCAGGTATCCTGGCACCGTATCAAGCCTCTGCTGAAAAGAACCAGTCCAGAACCGCAGAGCACTGCCGATACACATTCCATCCGGATTCATGATCTTTCCTTTGCCTATCCTGGTGCTCCCGTGCTTCTGCATGATATTTCACTGCAGGCAGAACCTGGTCAGATGATTGGCATCACCGGGCAGATTGCCTCAGGCAAATCCACCTTTGGAAGATTATTCCTCAATGAATTTCCGTATGAAGGATCACTGCGTTACGGAAACCGGGAACTGCGGGATATGTCTGTTGATGAGATTCATTCTCTCAGCGGTTATCTGGGCCACGATCCGGAACTGTTCTCTGCATCCATTGCCGACAATATCCAGCTTGGCGATGAAAGTGTTGATGTCATGAAATACCTGAAACTGGTTTGTCTGGATCAGGAGGTACTTGCCATGCCAGATGGTGTCAACACCATGGTTGGCAGCAGCGGCATGCGGCTGTCCGGCGGACAGGGACAGCGCCTTGCCTTAGCAAGAACGCTGGCACATCCGCGCCCCATTCTGATCCTTGACGATCCTTTCTCCGCACTTGACCGTTCAACGGAGCTTGAAATCTTTGCCAACCTGCAGGCATACCGCAAAGACCGCATCATCTTCCTCATCAGCCACCGTCTCTATGTTTTCCCAGAGATGGATCAGGTAATCTGGCTGGAAAACGGCAGTGCACAGGCATCTGTGCATGATGCACTTGTGCAGAACAATCCTGAATACAAGCGCCTGTATGAAGTGCAGGCAGGAGGTTCTGATCATGAACAGAAATAAAACGGTTGCCAGTCTTTTGAAGCTTGCCATCCGCCAGCACATTCTGCTGTCCATCACGGTATGTCTGATTGTGGCAGGCGCCATCATCACGTCATTGCTGCCGCCGCTTGTTCTTGAGAAGATCATTGATGGCCTGAGCACCAGTGCCGATGTATCACCAATGCTGTTTGCGGCGTATTTTGCTCTGCTCATCCTGTCTTCACTGCTTTCCAGCGGCCAGGAAGCAATCCTGGTTGTCTTTGGCCAGAAGATGACCCATGCCATGCGCTCTGCTCTGCGTGAGAAAATGTCAAAGCTGCCGGCTGATTTCTTTACAAAAACACAGCCGGGTGCCATTGTTTCCCGCTTCATCTATGATGTGGATACGATTGAAGACCTGTTTACAGACGGCATCATCTCCATGTTTGCGGACTGCTGCCGGATGGTATCCATCTTTGTCATCCTGTTTATCAAGAACAAAGGACTTGCGATTCTGCTGTTATGCGTGCTGCCGCTGGTTGCGCTGTATACAAGGCATGTGCAGAAGGCAACATTAAAGGCGCAGATTGACAACCGCAAGGCAGTTGCCAGCGTGAGCAGTGCCATTCCGGAAACGCTTCATAACATCCGCACAATTCATACACTGCAGGCAGAGAAATTCATGGCGGAACGTTATGATGACAGTCTGGATGACAGCTATCGCGCCATTGAAAAAACCAACTTCTTCGATGCCGTTTATTCCCCTGTCATTCTGATTCTCAATGCGGCTGTCACTGCTCTTGTCTATATTCTGAGTGCATCCGGCAGCCCCATCATCCTGTCTTTCTTTGGTATGACACCAGGTACTTCAGTTGCGATCATCAACTACATATCTCAGGTATTTTCACCAATTGAAAGCATTGGCATGGAGATCCAGACCGTACAGTCTGCCTCAGCCGGCATTCACCGTATCAATGAATTCCTTGCCCAGCCGGAAAGACAGATACCGGATCTCGCCTTTTGCAAGAATGCGGCGCCTGCCATCGCCATTTCCCATGTCAGCTTTGCCTATGATCCGTCTCACCCCATTCTGCAGGATGTGTCTTTTACAATCCAGCCAGGTGAACATGTCACGCTGACAGGACGGACAGGTGCGGGCAAGAGTACGCTGTTCAAGCTGATTCTGGGATTTTATCAGCCGGATGCAGGAACGATCTCAATCTTTGGCAATGACGCCTGCTGTATCAAAGATACGGACAAGCGCAGCCTGTTTGGTTATGTGGAGCAGTCATTCAAACCAGTGGATGGTACGATTCGTGATCAGATCACCCTGCATGATGATGCAATAACAGATGCAGAAATCCAGCAGGCAGTGAATACCGTTGGCATTGCCGGAACCATTGCCAATATGCCGGAAGGTCTGGATACGCCCTATTCTGACAGCCTGTTTTCACAGGGCCAGAAACAATTGCTTTCCATTGCCCGCTCCATCATCAAGAATCCTGAGATTCTGCTGCTGGATGAGATCACAGCAAATCTGGATGCCGGAACCGAGCGCATTGTCCTGGATACACTGATCAATGTATCCAAAAACCGCACAGTCATTTCCATCTCACACCGTCTGTTTGAAAAGAGCGGCAGCCGCATGATCACCATGGGTACACAAAAAGCCTGAAATCCGTATTCCTGATCTCAGGCCAGCACTTCCTCAACTAACTGTTTCGTAAAGACAATCTGTTTCTGATGTCCGGTTTCAATCCGGAACAATGCATTGGCGCAAAGATGCTCCGCTGCCTGTTCCAGATCTCTGACACCGGGCATCTTTTCATATTTGTGTATAATGGCATCCACTGCCTCATCCGTGATCACGATTTCTTCTCTGTGCATTCCTATGCGTTTCAATACACGCGGCAGTGAATAATCCGTGAAGATGATCTTCTTTTCTTTCATTGTATAATCCGGAATCTCAATCAGTGCGAACCTGGTTAACAGAGGATCGGAAATTCTTGTCTTGTCATTGGCCGTTGCAATTGGATAAACACCAGAAGTCGGCACTCTGCACTCAATGTAGTTGTCCATGAAGCCAAGATTATCCAGCAGTGTCAGAAGTGCATCCGCAGGATTGGATCCATTTTTACCCTGGTCCGCTTTGTCAAGCTCATTGATGATGAAGACAAGATTGCTTGATCCAGCTTTTTCAAAAGCTTCCATGATACGGCCAGGCTTTGCATTGGAATAGACACGCGGTGAACCGGTCAATGCCTCGGCATCATGTATGGTGCTCATATCCAGCGAAGTCCATGGCAAGCCGAGAATACGGGCAACGGCATAGGCAATCTGTGATTTGCCGGTTCCGGCAGGTCCGCATAGCAGCAGGCCATACGCAGGCAGTGTATGGGTGCGGTTGATCTGGATGATTGTTTCCATGACGCGCTGCTTTACGGCATCCAGGCCATACAGTTCCTCATCCAGAATGCGGCGGGCTGCAACGGGATCAATGGGATCAAACTTCCTGCCCTTCCACTGAATGTTGAGCATTAATCCAAGCGCTCTCTGGGCATGACGCTTTTCTTCCTGCGGCACGGTATCGGTTTTGATCAAAGCAACATTGCGGTGTGCCCAGCTGCGGATGCCAGCGGGAAGTGTATTCTCAGCACAGTCCAGAAAATCCAGAATTGCCGGCAGATCAGACAATACCATCTGCGGCTGCTCCTTATTTTCTTCGCTGTCTTTCTGATAATCACATGTATACAGACGCTGCAGCACCAGCTGCAGAAAACTGTCATTGGCAGACTGCAGAGTCATATTGTGGTTGGGATCCCAGGCATGCAAAGAAAGAACACACAGAGAGTTATTCTGTACAATGCCTTTCAACTCACAATAGACATGGCTGCGCACAAGGTAGGAAAGTACCTTTTCAAAACGGCTGTCAATTGCCATAACGTCGTTCTGCACCTGGTTATCATAAGAAGAAAAGACATAGGCGTCATCATCTGGTGACAAAAAGACACCATGCAGTACATTCTGCCTGCACGCAATACGCATCAGCGGAAAGTCTGCAGCAGGTTGTTTGGTAAAACAGTCATATGTCTGCAGTTTCGCATGTGTTTCTTCCTCTTTCTTCTCTGCGTCCTCTGTCTTCTCTGACCTGGTCTGATCTGCCCCGGCTGCGATCATATCCAGATTCTGATAGGCACTGATCACAGCATTCAGTTCTTCTTCATTCAGTTTTCCGCCGCGGTCTCTGGCAGTCTGCTGATAAAATGCCTCAATATCTGCAATGTCGCTTTCGGAAAGTTCCTCAGCAAAGTGAAGCTGTCTCTGTGAAAGAATCTCTCTCAATGTCTGCATCGTATTTCCCTCTTTGAACATGATACTTGATTTATGCCAGCCTGTCATGAATGACGAAAAAAAGGCTGTCTTCCGACAGCCCGGAGATACTCAGATCACAAGTGTTGGTGCGGCATAGACTCTGGCCAGCAGTTCCTGATTCAAAGCATACAGGCCTTTCGGATCTGAACCAAACAGCTGATACTTCTTGATCAGATCATCCGCATTCTTTTCTTCTTCGCCCTGTTCCTTGACAAACCAGTCATAGAACTGCATCGTACGGTAATCATGCACATCATTGGCAGCACCGTAGATCGTATTGATCAGGCTCGTGACATACTGCTCATGTTCAAGGCCATACTTGAGCGGATCCATCGGTGTCTTGTATGTATAAGCCGGTGCATCCACAGCAGTCAGGGTGACATGTTCACCATTGTTAATGAGATACTGTCTCATCAACATGGCATGATCACGCTCTTCCTGAGCCTGTACATCATAGTAATGGGCAAAGCCATCCAGGCCGAGATCCTGATAATAATCCGCAAAATCAAGATACAGATACGCAGAATAAAGCTCTTTGTTCACCTGTGTATTAATGAGTTCTTTTACTTTCTGATCAAGCATTTTCTCTCCTCCTGCTTCATGTTAACCATAGAGTGACACAGCCAGGAAGTCAAGATATGTTCGCAAGATTACAGAACAATGGAATCATGTACGCTTCCTGCCTTGCAGGAAGATACTGTTAATGTCAGTTTTGTGCCTGGTTCACCCTTCACGATCCAGACAGCCTTTTTGCGTGCCTTGCCGCTGGCAAAGGTGGTCAGATTGCCATACATAGAGCTGGTATTCGTATTGGCATAGCCTTCCAGATGACCAAGATCCATCGTACTTTCCGCGCCAAGAATTTCGGCACCATCCAGCTTTGCCTCAACAGGTTTTGCTGTCTTCATCAACAGTGCATTTTCAGTAAGGTTGGTTGGCAGGTAGCCATGATTGCCAATGACAGCACTCACTTCATAGACTCCTTCTGCCTTTTTTTCAGCTGTAAAAGAATCAATGGCAAGGTGCGGCATTGCCTGTACAAAGCGCAGATTGAAGTTTGTATCATGCTCGCACTCTGTCAGAAGAAACTTCTCCGGTGGATTCTGAATCGTGAATTTGGTATTGAAACCACCGATCTCAACTTTGCCAAAGGTTGGATGATCAAATGTCTGCCAGTCTTTGTAATACTGTGGTGCATTCTCTTTGACCCATTTCATGATCGCCACAAACCGTTCCAGACGTTTTTCTTCGCCCTCATCCTTGCGGGATCCCCAGTTCATCGGCACACCGGCTTTGGTCGAAACATCCCAGAACTCCATCGTATAGGCAGGAATGCCCTGGGCCTGATAGAACCAGTCATCCAGAGCACCGGAATCATAGTTCACCTGATCATCCATGAAGGAATCAAAGATATTCATCGGTACATAACCGAGCTCTTCTTTGCCCATATCCGCAATCGCATGCATTGCCTTCATATCCTGTTTTGGAGCATTCTTTTCCGGCTTTGTTCCAGGCGGGATCAGAACCAGGCCGCCCGATGTGTGGCCGATTGCAGCTCCGCCGATGTTGTCATGGGCAAGCACAAAGTCAACAATGGCTTTGCATTCCGGATTGCTTAACGGATACTTGCCAGCTCCGCCCTGTCTTGCATCTGGAAACCAGCCAAACGGAAAGTTACGGTTGAAGTCAAGACCCCAGTCAGGCTTCTTCTGTTTCAGATTGTCACCGGCAGGCTCTTCGAGATTTCCCTCCGGATACAAGTCATAGAATTCGCCGACTGCATCAGACGGAGAGCGCAGCACAACGCCTGCAGCAGAAGAAGGATCCTTCTTCCATGCCCCATAGGCGGAAGGTATCAGCATCATCCGGATGACGCCGTCACCATCAAGATCTTCCGGCTTGATGCCGCCCTTTTCCGGCAGATATGCACGGTCAGCAGAGCGCAGATTATACGGTGAAGTCAGATACTTCTCAGCACCATCCGGACTCACTCTGGGGATGACGTAGATCGTCATGGTATCCAGGATGCGGTGCATGCCGGCATCCGTTTCATAGTTGGTCAGCAGTGTATCAATAGTATGCATGGCACACATGCTGGATGTCACTTCACCGGCGTGGATATTGCCATCCAGATACCAGCCGGGTTTGCTTAAAGCATCACCGGTATCCTTGTTGGTCAGCGTCACAACATACTGACTGCGGCCTTCTGGTGTGACCATGTTAACGTCAAGTGTGCAGAGATTACTGTATTTTTCTGCAAAGTACTGCAGATTGCTCTGCAGCTCTGCATACTTGTAATAATGATCGTAGGAAAATGTTGTCTTCATCATGATCCTTTCTAAAGCACTTCAGACAGGAATGCCTTTGTTCTTTCATTCTGCGGATGGTCAAACAGTTGTTCCGGGGTGCCTTCTTCCGCAACAACACCGCCATCAATAAACAGTACCCGGTCGCTGACTTCTCTTGCAAAGCCCATCTCATGGGTGACAATGACACAGGTCATGCCGCTTTCAGCAAGATTCTGAATAACCCGGAGAACACCTTTGACCATTTCCGGATCCAGCGCACTGGTCGGCTCATCAAACAGCATCACATCCGGATGCATGGCCATGGCCCGCACAATGGCAAGCCGCTGTTTCTGACCGCCGGATAATTTGCGCGGATAGACATTGGCCTTATCTTCAAGACCAACTGTCTTCAGCAGTTCCATTGCCTCTTTCTCAGCATCTTCCTTTTTGACATGCTTTTCCAGCTTCGGTGTAATCGTGATGTTATCCAGCACAGTCAGGTTCGGAAACACATTGAACTGCTGAAATACCATACCGATCTTCTGACGGTGCAGGTTCAGATTCGTGCTTTTGGGATCCAGCTCATGGCCTTCAAACAGCACTTTGCCAGAGGTCGGCTCTTCCAGCATATTCAGACAGCGCAGGAACGTGCTCTTGCCGCCGCCTGAAGGTCCGATGATGGTGACAACTTCACCTTTATGAATCTTCTCAGAGATGCCCTTGAGCACCTGCAGGGAGCCAAAATTTTTATGCAGGTCGACCGTTTCGATCAACACATCATTCTTCTCAGTCACTGACACTCAACCTCTTTTCCATCTTTCTGACGACCCAGGAAAGGGACAGCGTAACAAGCAGATAAATCCCGGCGATGATAAACAGCGGCTGCCAGATCAGATACTTATTGGCAAGCAGTGTCTGCGTGTACATCAGTTCATACAGCATGAAGCTGCCGGCAAGGGATGTTTCCTTGATCATGGAAATATATTCATTGCCAAGTGCCGGCAGAATATTCTTGATTGCCTGGGGCAGGATGATGTAGCGCATGCAGTGGCCGGATGTCATGCCAAGTGA
This sequence comes from Grylomicrobium aquisgranense, assembly GCF_033971865.1. Classification (NCBI taxonomy): domain Bacteria; kingdom Bacillati; phylum Bacillota; class Erysipelotrichia; order Erysipelotrichales; family Erysipelotrichaceae; genus Grylomicrobium; species Grylomicrobium aquisgranense. The sequence continues at coordinate 18,099 of NZ_JALBUR010000018.1, forward strand.
TCTGGCCGCTTCTGTCTGGCCTTTGTCCACGGACATAATGCCGCTTCTGAAGATCTCAGAAACATAGGCGCTGGAGTTCAGCGTCAGTGCCAGCAGCACGAAGTAAACTTTGTCAATATTGTTCAATGCCGGAAAAGCCATCGGCAGAAAATAGTAGGAAATATACATCTGCACAAGCAGAGGCGTGCCTCTGAGCACATTGACATAGACCGCCGCAATGGCAGATAAAACCTTATTCTTGGACAGATGCGCCATCGCAATCAGTGTGCCCAGAATCGATCCAAAGAAGACGGCAATGAATGCATATTCCAGCGTTCCGCCAAGACCTCTCAGAAAGATCGGCCAGTATTTCAGAAAAACTTCAACAATTCCTTCTCCCATGCAGTGTCATTTCCTTCCTAACAACTTATTCAGCCTTGGACGCTTCCTTGGCCTGTGCATACCAGGTCTGGTAATAGCCTTTTTCGTTCACGAAATCGACAATCTGATTCATGACGTCAATCAGTGCGGTCTCGCCCTTCTTGGCAGCCAGAACGTTGCCCTGATAATCACCATACGGCGTCAGGTCAAACATGACACCAGTCATCACAAACTGCCCATCAGACTGTTCCACATAGTTTTCAGCAGTAGCCTGTGCCAGCGCAACGGCATCACACTTGCCGGAAGCCAGCCCGAGAATGGCCTGATCCAGTGTCTTGACCGCTTCATATTTAGTCGTACCATCCTTATCCAGCGACAGAATTTCATCCTGAACATACATTTCCTGCAGCGAGGTTGCCTGGGCCATGATCGTGGATCCCACAAAATCCTGCAGTGAATTGTATTTGCCTTCATTGGCTTTGGTTGTAATCAAAGTCTGGCCGGCGTCGGAATCCGGATCACCGATATATCCTTTGGAGAGCTCATAGCTTTCTTCTCTGTCTTTCTTCCAGCCATAGCCGCTCATGGCAATATCGGTCTTGCCCGTATCGACGGCAACCAGCGTGCCGCTGAAATCCATGGTTTCAATATTCAGGCTGACCCCCAGACAGTCGGCGATATATTTGGCAAACATCATTTCGGAACCATAGACCTTGCCGGCATCATCCACCCACTCATTCGGCGGGAAATCCGGGGACGTTGCGACGGAAAGCGTGCCGCTGTCAATGATGTCCTTGAGAACACCTGTTGGATTGCTCAGATCCAGGGTTGGCTTTTCCAGATCGGATGTATCCAGCAGATAACTGTATTCATCAGATGATGCAGATCCGGATGAAGCAGATGCGGATGCTGAAGAACTAGAACCACATGCGGCAAGACTGCAGGCGAGCAGTCCGGACAAAGCTGTTTTGACAATTTTTGATGTTTTCATAATCTTTTCCTCCCATTTGATTTGTTGTCATCGATATTTGTTCATACAATCTGCTGCATCTTCGTCGCTCTGTCATGTGCTCACCTCCCCTTATACAAAAAAGCCGTCTTCTGGAAAAATCCAGAGACGGCTGATCTATCCGCGGTACCACACTGGTTGCCAGCATACGCTGACCACTCTTCTCCTTAACGCAGAATCACGTTTCTTCCTATTGACTTCAGAAGAACTTCTCCCGGATGCGCTTCACTGTCCCCTCTCTTACCGGACTTCCACTCTGTTCCGGCTCGCTTGAAGATATCTGACAGCTACTCTTCCGTTCCTTGAATGTACTGAAAGTATAGTTTTCGGTTTGCTGTAAGTCAACACTTATTTTTCATGAAAATATTTACTTATTTTCATCATCCGGTCTCGGCCTTTCAAGATCGGTCCCCTGTCCTACTTTTTCACGAACAAGATAGATCGGCCGGTTCTTGACTTCCAGATAGGTCTTGGACAGATATTGTCCGATGATGCCGATGCACAGCAGCTGAATGCCGCCGATCAGCAGAATGATGCAGACAAGGCTTGGCCAGCCCGGGGTTGGATCGCCGAAGATCAGTTTGCGGATAATGATGAAGATGATCATCAGGATGGCAAGGATACAAAAGAATATGCCAAAGAAACTCGCAATGGCAAGTGGGACGGTCGAATAGGCCGCAATGCCATCCAGTGCATAGCGGAACAAGGAAAAGAAAGACCACTTGGTTTTACCGTACTTTCTTTCCACATTGTCATAAGAGATCCATTTTGTCTGAAATCCCACCCAGGAAAACAGGCCTTTGGAAAAACGGTTGTATTCGGTCACCTGCAGAATGGCATCAACGACCTGTCTTGTCATCAGACGGTAGTCACGTGATCCATCCACAATTCTGGTCGCTGAAAACCGGTTGATCAGAGCATAGAAGCGTCTGGCAAACCAGGAACGTACCTTTGGTTCTCCTTTTCTGGTTGCCCGGCGGGTTGCGACCTGATCATAGCCCTGATCCAGATAGCCAAACATTTCCGGCAGTAAGGATGGTGGGTCCTGCAGATCTGCATCCATGACCGCTACATAGTCACCCTTTGCGGCCTGCAGACCGGCATACATCGCTGCTTCCTTGCCAAAGTTGCGGGAGAAGGAAATCAGCACAACTGCAGGATCCTTTTCATGCAGTGCCTTGACCTTTTCCACAGTATGATCACGGGAACCATCATCCACGAAAATGATCTCTTTCTGCATATTATGAGACTGGAAAAAAGCATCATTCTTTGCCATTTCCGTATAGAAATAATCAATGTTTTCCTCTTCATTGAAGCATGGCACAACGACTGACAGCAGCTTCATCCCAATATCCTTCTGCATGGCTACAACTATACTACACCATAATATTGGATGCCAGAGATGTCATGAAAGCATCCGTTCCGTTCAAAAATCCTCCACCAGCATTTCCAGAGACATGCCCTGCTTCTGTCTGTCAATGAAAGATGCCATTGATCGCAGCATCTGCTGTGATCCTGATCAAAACATTTCAATCATTATTTTGTTTTACAGAAGTGAGACGCAATCTCATCACACTTCTGCACGATTTCAAGTGCACCGATATATCTGCCATTGTCGTCATGCAGAGCCAGATAGTGAACATGGACAGGGAACGGATGTTCACTCCAGATTTCCATGTGGTCCCGCTTGCCGGATTTAAAGTCTTTCAGAAGATTGGCAAGGGCAATCTGCACACGGGGCGGGTGACAGTCTTTCACCGGCCGGTCAAGGGCAGTAGAAGGACGCATGAAGATTCTGCCATTATCCAGGAAATACCGATTCATATCATTTTCGTCAATAAAGGTCAGATCAACAGGCAGCTTGTCCAGGATGGCTTTGAGCTGTGGGTATGTCAGTGTACCCCTTTCCAGACGAATTGTGCCTGTGGCAGCATCAATACCCTGCGGCCGCTGAAAAACAGATGCCAGTTCTTCACCTGTATGCCATACCGGCACAGAAGGAAGAAACGCAGATTCTTCCCTTTTCAGATCCAGATAAATCTGTACCCACTCATCCTGTGTAAAATGATCCAGAGCAAGCGGATACAACGCATTGTCCTGCTGATCCGCAATCTCTTCGATCTTATCCAGCAATTCGCTTGTTTCTCCGGGAACATCACTGCCCGGTCTCATCAGATTGTGGACAATGCGAGACATTGTATGGCGGGCATCCTCTTCCTGTTTCCAGAGCTCATCCGTATATTCATAGAATCCATACCGGTACAGCATCGGCATGATCACTTCTTCAATGAAACTGTACAGCTTTGGCAGCGGCTTTAATGGCAGCAATGCCGCTGATGGCTCTTTGCCATCATTCAGATCTGCCCGGATCTTTTGCAGATGATTCCGCAGGCATTCATTTTCCTTCTGCAGTGTCTGCAGCGGATGACCATCCTCCATGCTGGAAGGATCCTGATGTTCCACCTGGATCTCCGTCTGTGCCTGATCAAAAGACTGGTACAGCAGCGGTCTTTCACTCTGGCTGGCATCTGCTGTTTCTTCCTCCTGCTGTCCGGTTAATGCAAGCCCATTTTCCTTCAGGATCGCATCCATCTGTTCATATGACACATGGTTTCTTGCCATCAGATATGCAAGTGATGCCGATTTTGCTGCAATTTTCAGTTTGTACGGATTTTCCGCTTCTTTGAACCCTGCTTCCTTCAGAATCTTTTTCAGCTGTGGATAGATATCCAGCACTTCCCAGAGAGGCTGATCTGCATCAATCGTATTTGTCATTGTCTTCACCTTCCATGTGCCATTGTAGCAGGCACGCATCCAGAAAAGCACCACAGGATTGTGAAATCCCATGCAGTTTTTATGTACTGCCGTGTTATGCACTGTTAGATAGATGTGCAAAATTGACTCTTTTCATCATGACAAATACAATATTATGATGTATTTCAAAAGAAGCACTGCAGATTGCGATGCTTCAAGAGGGGAACGGAATATGAGCAGCAAGTCGTCAGGAACATATATTATCGATGAGAATTACAATGTCATTCATCTGAATGATACGATCAAGGAACTGTACCCCTCTTTGCAGATCGGCAAGAAATGTTACCAATGCCTGATGGGACTGAATGAGCCATGCCCGCCGTGTCCGGTTGCCAATCATATCCATGGACCGCAGACATATCTGGATCCAATCCGCAACATTTGTGAAACAGTGGATGCTGTGGATGTCAATCTGGACAATGGCAAGGTTGGCCACGCACTTGTGATGAGTACTGTGGGAGACAGTGAAACCATTGCCGCCAAGCTGCCCCGTACAAAGGCAGAACTGCAGAAACTGCTTGAGCAGGAATATTTCGATACCCTGACAGAAGGCTTTACCCGTAAGGGGTTCATCCGTGAGACCAAGCGTGTCTTTGCCCACGCTGATAAGACAGACTATGCGATGATCCTTTTTGACATCCACAATTTCAAGGCAATCAACGACATTTTTGGCATTGAAGGCGGCGATCAGGTTCTGCGGTATGTATTCCACCACCTGCATGAAAGCTGGCTGCATCCGGTTGTTTCGGCGCGCATTGAATCTGACTGGTTTTTGTTTCTTGTACCAAAAGCTTCCATTCAGCTGGATCATATGAATGAACTTCTGAATCTGGATTGGTCAAAAGACAATCGCACCGTTCACCTGCATCTGCGCTGCGGCATTTATTATGTTGAAAATTCCCAGTCATCCATTTCCCGTATGGTGGAATGGACGATTCTTGCCAAGCAGAATGCAGATCAGGACAAGTATGGCAGCTTTGCCCAGTTCAATGCGGCCATGCGGGAGAAGTATATTGACCAGGCGGAGGTGCTTTCGGGCTTTTCCAGCAGTCTGCACAATGAACATTTCAAGGTTTATTATCAACCGATCATTGAAGCAAAGAGCGGCTGTTTGTGCGGTGCAGAAGCACTTGTGCGCTGGCAGCATCCATCCCGCGGCTTTATTGTCCCGGATCACTTCATTCCTGCTCTGGAAAGCAGCGGTCTCATCACCGATCTGGATCTGTATGTCTTAAAGCATGTCTACACCTTCCAGAAGGAACAGATGGACAGGCAGATCCCGATTGTGCCGGTGTCGGTCAATCTGTCCCGCCAGGATTTCTACAACCAGTCGTTCATGAATGAAATCTTCAGGATTGCTGAAACAAGCTCTCTGCCAGAAGGAAAGATCAACTATGAGGTAACAGAAACGGCGGTTGCAGTTCTGAAGGAGAACTGTGCGTATCTGCTGCAGCAGCTGCGCAAGACCGGTGCCAAGGTGCTGCTGGATGATTTTGGCAGCGGCTATTCTTCTCTTGGCATGATCGGTGACTATGCCTTTGATATCATCAAGATTGACAAGTCGTTTGTTGATCAGATTGAAACCAAGCCAACTGTGCGGGCTGTCATTGATGCAGCGATTAACATGTGCCATACCATCGGTATGAGGACAGTTGCCGAAGGCGTGGAAAACAAAGCACAGTTGGAGTATCTCAAAGCGCATGGCTGCGATTATATTCAGGGGTATTACTATTCCAAGCCGCTTTCCCAGCAGGATTTCCGGAGTTATCTGTCTCATGCACAAATCTCATCTTCGCAGGGACAGAAGTATTCTGCTTCCGATACACGAGAGAGCTTTGATCTGGATAACCTTATGGACCTGGTGGACCATTCCGGCCAGTTTATTCAGGTATGCCATCCGGAGGATTACAGCATGGTCTATGCCAATGCCATGACCAGAGATATCTCCGGCCATCCGGATCTGTCCTATCATGGTGCCAAATGTTATCAGTACATGCTTGGCCTGGATGCTCCGTGCGGACACTGCCCGATGAAACTGATGAATGGTGAAGATGAGAAGATGGTGGAAGTGGATGATGGCTCCCATGTATTCTCTTTGAAGGCAAGATATACAACCTGGAATGGAAAACGTGTCTTCATGGAATATGGCCATGACATTACACAGACAAAGGCAGCAGAGCGGCGCTATGCGGATCAGATGCGTTCCATTCTGGAACATATTCCGGAGGGACAGGGTGTCTTCCATATGGATCTGACTGCTGACAAGTGGCTGAGCTCCGGCGGCAATGCCAAGAATGCCAGAGACATTCAGAATATCAAGGACGTGAATACGCTGATCCGCCAGATTGGTTCTTTTGTGCCGGATGAAGAAGGGCAGAGAGTATTCTTTAATACCTTCAGCCGGGAAGCACAGATGCAGGCATATGCTGTGAATAAACGGCAGATCGTTCTGGAAACAGAATCGTACTATGATGACCGTTCGATCCGCTGGTCACGTATTACCGTACATTTGATTGATAATCCGAATAACAATCATGTTGAGAGTATTCTGTATGGTGTCGATATTTCAAAGGAAAAGACACACATTGAAGAACTGCAGCGGGAACGCCAGGAAGCCAGCATTGAGAAGAAGATGCTGCAGGAAAGAATCAATGAAACATGGAAACTGTATACACAGGCTGAACGTGACCGCCGCTATGATGTTCTGACTGGTTTGAACAGCCGGCTGGCTCTGTATGATTTCATAAAACAGGAAAAAGAAAGCAGTGCCTGTGTGATTAATGCCGTTATCTTTCTGGATGTGGATGATTTCAAGCACATTAATGATACGTATGGTCATGCGGCTGGTGATGCATGCCTGAAGGCAATTGGCAAAACCATCATGGATTTCGGGGCTGATCATGGTATTTCCTTTTACCGCTATGGCGGTGAGGAAATTGTGGGTCTCTGCCACATCACAGATGAAAGCATTGCAGATCTGACCAGAACACTTCTGGATCAGATTCATGCCCTCTGCATTCTGCTTCCGGATGGAAAACGCATTTCGGTCACTGCCTCGATTGGCTATACTGCCAGAGCAGATGATGTGACAAGCATGATCGAGAACGCAGATCAAGCAATGTATGAAGCAAAAAAACATGGCAAGAATCAGACTGCCTGCCTGGATTGAATATCCAGACAAACAGAATGGCTGATGCCATGTTTTTCTTATTCCTCAGTCAAGATCTGCGCCGTTGGAGGCAATGACTTTCTTGTACCAATAGAAGGAATCCTTGCGGGAACGCTTCATGGTTCCCTTTCCTTCATCATCCATATCTACATAGATGAAGCCATATCTCTTCCTCATTTCGCCAGTGCCGGCCGAAACGACATCAATGCAGCCCCATGTAGTATAGCCAATCACATCCACACCGTTTTCAATTGCCTTTTCCATCGCTTTGATATGCTTGCGGAAATAATCAATGCGGTATGGATCATGGATGGAACCATCATCCTCCACCTTGTCATACGCACCAAGTCCATTCTCCACAACCATCATCGGTACGTTATAGCGCTGGTACATCATTTCCAGATAATACTGCAGGCCATCCGGATCCACAGCCCATCCCCAGTCAGAATATTCCAGATACTCGTTCTTCTGTCCCTTGGAGAAGTTGCCGGCAACCTGATCTGTCACCTTGTGCGTGGTGACAAGTGAAGACATGTAGTAAGAGAATGTGTACATGTCCACAGTACCTGCAGAAAGCAGTTCGAGATCCTCATCCGTGATATCCAGGCTGACATTGTGCTCTTTCCAAAGACGTGTGGCATAGCTGCCATAGGCACCCAGCACCTGCACATCGCCGCAGTAGTAGATGTTCTTCTCCCACTGATGCTGGCAGGCAAGAATATCCTTTGGATCACATGTTGCCGGATAGTTGGTGATGCCGCAAATCATGCAGCCGATCATATTGTCAGGATCAATCGCATGACCGATCATCACCGCTTTGGCACTTGCCACAAACTGGTAATGCAGATGCTGATACGCATCCTGATACTCCTGATCAGCATGCTCACCTCCGGCGAAATCCAGGAACATGATCGTATTATTGATTTCATTAAAGGTCAGCCAGTGATGCACAAGACCCTTGTACTCTGTGAAGCAGGTTGTGGCAAAGCGGACATACAGATCAATCGTCTCACGGTTCAGCCATCCTCCGCAGTGCTCCTCAAGATACAGCGGTGTATCAAAGTGCCAGATCGTGACTAACGGCTCAATGTCATACTTTCTGCACTCTTCAAAAACACTGCGGTATAATTCGACACCTTCTCTGTTTGGCTCTTTTTCAAGACCAGTCGGATACAGTCTGCTCCAGGAAATCGACATGCGGAACTGCTTGAATCCCATCTCAGCAAACAGTGCAATATCCTCCTTGTAATGATGATAACCATCTACGGCCTCATGGTTTGGATAATGGTACTCATCCAGAACAGCATAGTGTGCCCCTTCCGGCAGCTTCTCATGCTGCAGCATGGTGCAGTGATTGCCATCCTTGTCAATATACGTAACTTTGCGATGCTCTGTTACCGTTCCGCCGGTTGTCACATCCGTCATTGCCGGGCCGCGGCCGCCTAAATTCCAGCCGCCTTCCCACTGATTGGCAGCAACAGCGCCGCCCCACAAGAATCCATTTGGAAATGCCATAAATACAATAGTCCTCCTGTTAACAGGATACCAAAAAAATGACAATAAACTGGCTGAAAGTTTTACTCATTCTGATAAAGCATAACAGGCAGTGACACCATCATGCCAATGAATATCCCTGCCTGTTACTGCTCATCTTCATCCTCGCTGCCAAGCCCGAAATTCAGAAGATCATTGTATTTTCTATTGTTGTATTCTGCAATATGCTTGCGCTGCCAGCTATCTCTCTCCGCCAGAATTGCCAGCATCTCATCCACAATTTCCTCTGCAGAATACACACCATCATGATGCAGATAGGAAATCATGCGTTTCATTGTCATTTCCGTGCCAAGCTGGTCTGCGATCACCTGTCCAAATTCTGCCGGAAACCCTCTTTTCACCAAAGCGACGATCAGCTTTTTCCTGCATGCTGCTCTGTTTCTGCTTCTCTGATCCATCCTATTCCCTGATATTCAATGCCGCCCCGGCCGCAAGAACCGCATTGCGCACACAGTCAGGACACGGACAGACCGGTTTTCCAGTGTTGATGCCCTTGAGGTCCCTGCATATGAGTGCGCCGCTCCTTTGTTCAAACTCCCTCAGAATCTGTGCCGCATATGCAGGCGTCCTCTGCCCGTCTGTCAGAATACCGGCAGCCATCACTGCGCCTGTCAGTGCACCGCAGGTACTCTCCATGCACCCCATGCCCGCTGCAAATCCCGATGTCAATTTCATCAGCGTATCATGATCCACAGGAATCCTGTCTGCAAACACACTGACAACCGCCTGGGCACAATTGCATTTTCCTTCCGCTTTCAAAGCAGCAGCCTTCTCAGCACGTTCCTCTATCGTCATTTCATATCCTCCTTCGTGTATTACTGCATCGTCACATGTATGTTCATACTGTGACGGCACTCAATGCTATTTACACCTTATCAGGCACTGGCAGTGTACTGCCCCCATACGGCATCGCAATCACAGACGCATTTCTGCCATATTCAGCAAGGGCATCCCTGTATGCGGTTCCAAGAGATTCATACGGTTTCAGCATCGTCTTTCCAAGTATCTCTGGATCCATTTCCGACACAAAGAAAATATCCGCTTTTTCTCTCACCCTGGCAATCGCTGCTGCCTTATGCCCACCTAAAACAAAGCGCTGATGAAGATCCCGCAGTATTTCCTGCGGCGTTCTGGATGAAAGCATCCAATCCTGAAACACTGCATTGCCAAAGCCTTCCTTCGCCGATCCCACCAGGATAACCGTACCGCCCTTTCTGACCGCATGTCTGGCATTATCCAGCGCTTTCTGCAGCTGATAAAGATTCAGATCCTTGGGATAGCCGCCCTGGGAAACAATGACGATATCTGCTTCCCTGGGAATTCTGCATGCATAGGCACCGGCAAGATACCGGCACGCATCGCGGTGTGCTTTTCTCATCTCACCGCATGCTGCATATACAATCTTTTTTCCCGGGTTCAAAACGACATTGACAATAAAATCAATACCGGCAAGACCAGCAGCTTCCTCAAGATCCTGACGGACAGGATTGTCATCGAGACTTCCGGAAAATGATTCCGGATCAATCATCCACCTGTGATTCATGGCAATGGAAGCAGGTGTGCTGCAGCCGGGAAAAATGGCCTTGGCACCACCGGAGAAACCGGCAAAGTAATGGTACTCCACATTGCCGATGCAGATGCGCCTGTCTGCCTCCATCACCGTGCGGTCAATCAAAACATCCGTGCCGCGGCCTGTACAGCCGATTCTGACCGTATCATCAGGGCTGCTGTCCCGACAGACAATCCGGCTGAAGATTTCTTTTCCGGCAAGATGCTCTCTTTCCTGATCCGTCATATGCCGGTGACTTCCAAGCGCAAACGTAATCGTAATATCCTGATCCGGAATACCGGCTGCAGAAAGCTCTGCTATGACAGCCGGCAGGATTTTCATAGACGGACACGGCCGGGAAATATCACTTGTAACAATGGCAATCTTCTGACCGGGATGCACAATCTCCCGCAGTCTCTTTGTACCAATGGGGGCAGACAGTGCCTCCTGCAGGATTTCCTGTTCATCCGGAAAAGAAGGAAGTCTTCCAGGTTCCAGTACAGACAGAAGGTTTTTCTCACTGATATCAACTTCCTGATATCCCTGGCCAAAGCCAAACTGCACTTTCATATGTTGCCTCCCTTAACGCATATAATACTATTTTATGCAGACAGCCTGCATGCATCCTCAGCAGTATTTCGATCCGGCCTGATGTCATTTTCTGCATCCGCAGACAACAGTGATCAGAACTTGCCAAAAAAAGACTCTGCAAAGGGGAAATATTCCTTTACTGAATCCGGGCTGATGCTGTTCTCAGATCATCTCAATCAGTTCCCGCAGATGATCATGAGAAACACGCAGATCATGCATGCCCTGCGCATCAAGCGGAAGTTCAATGATACGGTCAATTCCTGCTTTGGACAGAATGCAGGGAAGACTCATTGCCACATCATCATAGCCATACTTCCCCTGCATAACGGCAGATACCGGTACAATGCAGTGCTCATTGCGCACAATCGCACCAATGATGCGGCATGCCGCAAGAGAAACGCCGGAACTTGTATAGCCCTTCAGGTCAACAATGTGCGGTCCGATGCTCTTGGTCTCACTGAGCAGAGCCTCCTTGTCAATTGGTGCTTTCAGACCGAATTCCCTGGCAAGATCATCAAACGGAACCCCGACAATATTCACGGTATTCCACGGAATAAACGATGTAGAGCCATGTTCACCGAGCACAAAGCCCACGACATTCTTGGCATCCACACCACACAGATCACCAAGCATTTTATTAAAGCGGGCAGTATCCAGCAGGGTTCCGGTACCCATGATGCGGCCGGCAGGATAATCGTATTTCCGCTGTAAATAGTACGTCAGAACATCCAGCGGGTTTGAGATCATGATGATGATCGCTTCTTTGGTATATGTCGTAATCTGCTTCATGACCTCATCCATCACTTCCACATTTTTCTTCAGCAGTGTGTTGCGGTCATGATTGCCAGGCTGAATGGAAGGTCCGGCCGTGATCACAATAATATGTGCATCCCTGCAGTCACTGTAGTCACCAACACGGATACTCGCATTGGAACTATAGGCAAAGGCAGTCGTATGACTGGCATCCAGCACTTCTCCCAGCGCTTTTTCTCTGTGCCGGTTGATCATGACAATATCATCGATAATATTCATGCGCAGAACCGAATTCAGCACAGCAGAGCCAACCTTTCCGGCACCGACAATCACAAGTTTTCCATAAGATACACTCATCGTCATACCTCCCTGTAAATTGATATGACAATTCTGTTCTCACAGTTCTCTTTTTGCAAGGGAAAGAATCATGTGCAATAACTGAAAAAGAGCAGGCTGAACAAACCTGCTCCTGTATCACGCCTATGCACCGATTCTGACAATCGTCTTTCCTCTGGATCTTCCCTTTCTGACCTTTTCCATTGCCTCATTGATCTGATCCAGTGTATAGACGGTATCAATGGATGTCTGCAGCGGATGATCCTTGTCAAACAGTCTGCCGATTTCTTCCAGCTGCCTGCCATTTTCATGCACGAACAGGAAATCATATGTCTGTCCTTTCGCAGCTGCCATCTTATCATATTTTCTTCCCGCAGCCTGGAACAGGAAACGCTTATAAAACGGCATCCCGCTTCTGCGGGCAAACCTGCCATTGGGCAGTCCGCGCAGTGATACCAAATTTCCACCCTTCTTCAGCACCTTGAACTCATTGGGCAGTTCACGATCGCCAAGTGTATCCAGAACATGATCAACATCTTTAAGAACATTTACATACTTTTCTTTCCTGTAATCGATGAATTTCTCGGCGCCAAGCTTCCTGACACGCGCTTCATTTTCACCGCTGCCATTGGTATAGACATGCAGGCCAAGGCTTCTGGCAACCGGAATGGCCATGGCGCCAAGACTTCCGGTTCCTCCTGAAATAAAGACGGATTCGCCTGCTTTGACGTGCATGATTTCAAATGCCTGCATTGCAGTCAGCGCTGTCAGGGGGACGCAGGCTGCCTGCTCAAATGACAGATAATCCGGAATGATAGCAAGGGCAGACGCACTGACTGCTGCATACTCTGCAAAAGCGCCGATCTTCTTCAGAGGCATCCTGCCATAGACACGGTCACCCTTTCTGAATCCGGAAACAGATGATCCTGTCTTTTCCACAACACCCGCAAACTCATTTCCCATTACCAGCGGCATCCGGTAGGGAACAATCAGTTTTACTTCTCCACGGACAATCATATTATCAACCGGATTGACAGCCGCTGCCATGATCTTGACAAGCACTTCATCATTTCCTACCACAGGAACCGGAATATCCTGAATCAGAAGATCCTTCCCTTTTTTATCATACTTTGTCAGAATTGCTGCTTTCATCTTGTTTTTCCTTCTTCTTTCTCTTCATCTCTGATATATGCCCGCAAATGATCAATGCAGTCCGCAAGTGTCATCCCGGCAAGCCTGTCCTCTACACTCTTTTCTGTCTGGCGGAACATACTGTCCAGGACCGGACGGATATGATGGCCGACTATGCAGGCATCACTGGGATTCTGATGCACATCAAACAAATGGACATTTTCTGTTTCATTGACCGCACGATAAATATCCAGCATGGTGATCTCTTCCGGTTTTTTGCTCATGCGAAAGCCGCTGACCCCACGGCGTCCCTCAATGATTCCTGCCCTGGCAAGACGAGTAGTAAGCTTTCTGATATAGCTTGGATTGGTACCGACACTTTCTGCAATCTGATCAGAATTCATTGGCTCCTGTGATTCACTGATCAGGATCAGTGCGTGGATAGCGGATGAAAACTTCGTATCCATCAGTTCTTCTCCCGTACAAACGTTGCAATATACTCAGTATCATGTGCTGTCTGAATACCGGGATCTTCCTGAATCCATCTTCCTTTCAGACCGCTCTGGTCAGCACCGATTTCAAAGTGGCACATGGCAATGCCAAGATCAACCTTCTGGATATCACCAGACTGATTGGCATAGCCCTTTGTTTTCTTTTCATAGAAATGAATGCTGTCTTTTGTGACAATCACGCGCCAGGGCTGTTTATTGGTTGCGGACGGTGCCAGTCTGACCATATCCAGTGCTGTCTTCCAGATGCCGGCATCCTTTTCTTCCAGAGGCTGCTGAAAGTTGTCACGGAAAAACAATTCCGCAAATGGCATGCGGCTGTCAGACTTCAGTCCTTTGCGCATCATGCTGTCACGAAGAGAACGCTTCGCTGCCGCAAAGCCAAGCGGTGACACCGCCGGCATCACCTCATCCTCTTTCAAATCAATGGCACGTTCAAATGCTTTGCGGTCAATAGTACCGGCAAGCCAGACTGTACCAAGGCCAAGTGATGTAGCAAACAGGATAAACTTCTCAAAGGAATAGCCAAATGCAATTTCTGCATTCTTCTGCCGTCTGCACTTTCCCGCCACATATGTATCTGTTCCAACAATAACAGGACTTCCTGCACCTTCCTTCTTCGCATCCAGAATGAAATATTCAATTGGTACGCCGAATGGATTTTCATCATGATGCAGAAAATCTCTGACCTGTGCCATCAGCTCTGCAGGAACTGGTTTCCCATTGAATGTTCTTACACTTTTTCTATTTTCAATCGTCTCTGTATTCATCCTTTTTCCTTTCCAGCATGAAGCTGCTGTATCGGTTCATGTTGTACCTGTATCAGGTGCAGATACATTATCACGCCTGTTTTACTGCGTCAACCATTTTGATGCAAAAGAAAAAAGATACGGCAGTTCAGGCCTGCAGTATCTTCTTCAGCCGGAGAATATTGGTCTCAATTTCTTTGATCACCGCGTTGAAAAAAGCATCTGATCTGCCGGTTGGATCCGGCAGATGCCAGTCTTCATCAAATGCTCTGCCAATATAGGGGCATCCATCTGCGCAGCCCATGGAAATGACTATATCCGGATCTGGAATATCCGCAATCAGCTTGGGATACTGCGTCTTTTCCATGTCAATACCATAAAGTTTCTTCATGATCCGCACTGCATCCGGATTCAGGCCAGCCTTCAGACTGGTACCCGCGGAATAACTGACAAAGACATCACCGGCAAGGGATTTGCCAAGTGCTTCGGCGATCTGGGAGCGGCAGGAATTATGAACACAAATAAACGCGACTTTTTTAGCAGACTTCATACGTCAGCTTTCTCCTTCACTGTTCCGCATCAAAAGATGACTTTGTCTTATTTGCAATACGCACAAGCATCAGCATAACCGGCACCTCAGTAAGAACACCAACTGTTGTTGCAAGAGCAGCCGGGCTCGCCGTTCCAAACAGAGCAATGGCAACAGCTACTGCCAGTTCAAAAAAATTCGAAGCACCGATCAATCCCGCTGGTGCTGCAATATCATGCGGCAGTTTCAGCATTCTGGCGGCACCATAGGCAAGGAAGAAGATCAGGAAGGTCTGAATGGTAAGCGGTACCGCAATCAGAAGAATATGAAGCGGATTGGACAGGATCACATCTGCCTGACAACTGAAGATGATGATCAGCGTCAGCAAAAGACCGGCTGTTGTCGCATTGTCAAACTTGTGGATAAATGTATTGTTAAAATACGCTGTTCCTTTTTTCTTTGTAACGATCACTCTGGTCAGAATGCCGCCGGCAAGCGGGATCACGACAAACAGGAAAATACTGACAAACAGAATGCTGTAGGGCACCTGAACATGCGAAACACCAAGCAGGAATTTCACGATCGGAACAAAGGCCACCAGAATGATGAGATCATTTGTGGCAACCTGAACAACCGTATAGGCGGGATTGCCATTGGTCAGTGTACTCCAGACAAATACCATGGCTGTGCAGGGAGCCGCGCCAAGAAGAACGGCACCGGCAAGATACTGCTTTGCAAGTTCAGGAGAAATGAATGCGCGGAAGATCACAAACAGAAACAGCCAGGAGATGCCATACATGGTAAATGGCTTTACCAGCCAGTTCGTGATCCATGTAACGAACAGTCCCTTTGGATTTCTGCCAACCTGCCGGATACTTTGAAAATCTACTTTCATCATCATTGGATAAATCATGATCCAGATCAGAATGGCAATCGGAATAGAAATGCCTGCGATCTGCAGTTTTCCAAGGACAGCTGGAACAGCCGGAATAAAATGTCCAATGAGTACGCCTGTGATCATGCACAATAGCACCCATACTGTAAGATACCTCTGAAATGTACTGATTCCTTTGTTTTGTGCTGTCATTACAATTCCTCCTTAATTTGATATATTTAAATGCATCAATTTATGAAGCAAATATACAGGCAGTCATTCCAGACTGCCCGCCCTCACTTCTTTTATTTTCCGCATCCGCAGGATACGCTGCTGTCCGTTTCACAATCACATCTTGCATACATGCCAATCATTTCCCGGAACGCTCTGACGCCCTTTTCGGAAATAGAATAATACATCCACTTTCCCTGTCTGCAGCAATTCACAAGCCCGCTGTCAGCCAGAATTTTCATGTGATGAGAAAGCGTAGGCTGACTGATCTTCAGTCTGGCCAGCAGATCGCAGCCGCACATTTCGCCATGCTGAAGAACAAGCATGATGGCAAGACGGTTTTCATCCGCCAGAGCCTTTATTTTTCTGGCATCTTCCCTGCATCCCATACTATTCACTCTTTTCATCACACTGATATAATAGCTCTCACATTTATAGCCGTCAATGTGTTGCAGGAGTACTCAGATGCTTTCCCACCTGATATGCATTTTCAAGATCTTTTGGAAATTCATGCTCGTGCGCATATCGTTTGGCAGTTTCATCAAAAGAAGCCATGTCAAATTTTGAATAATCTGCAACCTGAAGTGTGTTATAGCATGGATGCAGCTCCACTGTCCCATTCAGCATCTTCAGCTCCGCAGCATACCCCTCAAAAGCATCCTTGTACATCCGGTCATAAAAAGGCTTGGTTGCATTCATGGCTACAAACATGCCAACATTTACCTTTCCGGTGAAATAGCAGTGATAATCATCGTATGACAATGCACAGAAATGCAGGCGCTCCATCAGTTCAAAATACCTGCTTGCCGGTCTGCCAAGATAGATGCATGTGCCGATAAGCATCACATCCGAAGCAAAGATCTGATCAATGACTGGGGAAAGATCGTCCGGCCAGTAGCAGTGGCATCTCTGAACGCCTTTTCTCTTGCAGAGCATGCAGCTGCGGCATCCTGTAAAATTCAGATCATACAGATCAATATAAGTCACCTGGGCACCAGCATCTTCTGCTCCCTTCGCAGCCGATTTCAACAGTTTTGCTGTATTCCATGTTTTACGTGGACTCGCATTCAATACGATCGTTTTCATTTCATTGCCCTCAATTCCTTCTTTTCAGTCCGGCTGCTGACCATCATGTGCCTTCCAGACGCAATCCATCAGCTTCATATCCGTAAACACAGCGGTAAAGCTTGACTCCTCCGGACTGCAGGCATAAATGCCAAAACGAATTCTGCCTGCACCTTCCCACATGTGGCATATACGCATCTGGGAAAAATGGATGCCATCCTGCGAACATTCAATGCAATAGTCATCTTCCCGCCTGCTGAAACGGTACCACATTGTTTTGATATCTGAGGAAATTTCTGTTGTTGCCCAGTCGGAATAGCCGTGATTGGTTACCACTGAGCCTAGATGCTGGAAGTGCTCGTTTTCATATTCCACCGAACCCTTCAGCCAGTTTTCTGCATCCAGGTACATGACAATCCCACACTGGTCAAAGCGGTGATGGCTGCCATGGAAATCCGTCTTCACCACAAACGAAAAATACTTTTCTTCTGTCTCCATCTGCAGCAGGGCGCATTATCATTTTGAAAATGATAGTACGTTCTCTGCCACAGATCCGTATGCGGCTGCGTCGTAATTTCAATGCGGCCGGAATCAATACTGAAATCTGCAGGCTTCCTTGTCCATTCCCATTTCAATGTCTCTTCCATACTTTCCTCCCCTGCTGTATTTCTGTCCTGTATGGCAGGCATACAGCCTCCTTTACAAGGATTATTGTACCAGTCCATGCTCCCTGTATTTTCTGAATATCATCTGATAAAACAGGTGATTGCTGAAATACTGCCGGTAAGCAGTTGTCTTCTCCTTTCCCGCAGCTTTCATTTTTTCCATCTCAACATGTTCCTTTTCTGCCTGCTGCTGCATATCTGCAAGCATCTTTTCAAATGCTTCTGGTCTGTCCATATCTCCGTCTTCCTGAAGTCAGGAACAATGCTGATCCAGAAAAGCAGTCAGTCTCAGGAATGCTTTCCTGGCAACAGGATCTGTTCTTTCCCCGGCCACAAAGCAGTGCGGCATCTTTTTTCCATCTTCCACCAGCGGATCAGCAAGTTCATTTCTGTCATCACGCAAAAAGGATGCCGGCATGACTGGATGCACATCCAGAAACACCGGCATTCTTTGCCGCTTGCTGATCAGATAAATCTTCCGGTCAGGCTTTGCGGACACTGACGGATTTCTTCGGGTGTACCGCATGCAGTCAGGCGGCCGCCTTCTTTGCCTCCTCCCGGTCCAAGATCAATAATATAGTCTGCATTTCTGATCACATCCAGGTCATGTTCAATGACAATTACGGTAGCACCATGGTTGATCAGTGTCTGGAAAACCTGCAGAAGCGTTCTGACATCCTGCGGATGAAGGCCGATCGTTGGTTCATCAAACACGAATACAGAATCACTCTGCCCTTTTCCCATTTCACTGGCAAGCTTGAGTCTTTGTGCTTCTCCGCCAGAAAGTCCCGGTGTCTCCTCACCAAGAGTCAGATAGCCAAGGCCAAGATCATGCAGAACCTGAAGCCGCTTCTGTAGCATTCTAAGCCCACCCAGTGCATGCAGCACCTGATCGACACTCATGTTCATCAGTTCAGGCAGACTGTATTCCTTTCCATCTGCTGCCCGGCGGCGGATCGCATAGGCCTTCCGGCTGTACCGGGAGCCATGACAGTCCGGGCACGGGATTTTCACATCCGGGAGAAACTGTACATCCAGAGAAATTTCTCCTGTTCCATCGCATGTCGGACACCGCAGACTGCCTGTGTTGTAGGAAAAATCCGCTGCCCGGCAGGATTGTTTCTTTGCGTCCTCCGTTTTTGCATAAATCTTTCTCAGTTCATCATGCACATTGGCATATGTTGCGACAGTTGATCTGACATTGATGCCGATCGGTGTGGCATCAATCAGCTTGACCTGGCTGATTCCCTCTGCCTCAATATTCTTCACGTGGTCAGGCAGCTTCTGCCCGCTGATTTTAGCCTTCAGAGCAGGCACAAGGCTCTCAAGAACCATTGTTGTCTTGCCTGAGCCGGATACGCCGGTCACAACGGTCAGCCTTCCTTCAGGAATCTGGATATCCAAAGGATGAACCGTATGGATTTCACTTGTTTCCAGATGAATCGTGCCTTTGGCAAACATTCTGTCCTTGTCTGTGACAGGACGTATTCTTGCTTCATACCCATCACGCAGATAGGGTCCAATTACAGATGAGGGATTGTCAGCAACATCGCTTACTGTGCCCTGACAGATCACCGTTCCGCCGTCGGCACCGGCACCCTTTCCCATCTCAATCATCCAGTCAGCATGTTTCAGAACCTGGGTGTCATGATCGACGATGACAACCGAATTGCCGTCTGCCTGCAGGTCATCCATGACGCCGAGCAGTCCTTTAAGATTGAAGGGATGCAGACCAATGGACGGTTCATCAAGGACATAGAGCACACCGGTTGTGCGGTTGCGCACTGCTCTTGCAAGCTGGACCCGCTGTCTTTCACCGGTAGACAGTGTCGAGGCAGCACGGTCAAGAGAAAGATAGCCAAGACCAAGGTCCATCAGCCGCTTTGAAGCATGCAGGAAAGATTCGCAGATATCTGCAGCCATAGGACGCATCTCTTCCGGCAGGGAAGAAGGAACACCCTCGACCCAGGGAATCAGTTCTGACAGCGTCATGGCAGATGCCTCCGCCAGAGAAATTCCCCGCAGCCGCGGTGCCCGGGCAGCCTCCGAAAGACGGGTGCCATGGCAGTCCGGACAGACATCCTCTGTCAGATACTTCTCAAGGCGCTTCATGCCTTTTTCATCCTTGACCTTGGCAAGAGCGTTCTTCACAGAATTCACGGCCGAATAATACGTAAAATCCATCTCTGCAGGTTCCAGCGTATTTGGGTTGACATAATGAATATGATGCTTTTTCATCTCGCCATGATAGACAATCTCTTTTTCTGCAGGAGTCAGATCACGGAACGGCACATTCGTTCTGACACCCATGGTGCGGACAATATCCTTCATCAATGACCACATCAGTGTTCCCCAGACCACTACTGCACCTTCATCAATTGTCTTTGAATCATCCGGGACAAGTGCAGCCTCATTTACTTTCTGAACAACGCCGGTGCCATTGCAAGTTCCACATGCACCAGTACTGTTGAAAGCAAGATCCTCCGCACCAGGGCCATAGAATTTTGCGCCGCACACCGGGCAGGTAATTTCCTGCATTGCGGCAACTGCCAGGGATGGCGGACAGTAATGCCCGTTCGGACACCGGTGGCTTGCCAGACGGGAGAACATGAGACGCAGGCTGTTCAGCAGTTCGGACATGGTGCCGAAGGTACTGCGAATGCCGGGAACCCCCGGACGCTGACGAAGTGCCAGAGCAGCCGGCACATATCGTACTTCCTCTGCATCTGCCCGCTGTGCCTGGGTCATCCTCCGTCGCGTATACGTTGACAAGGATTCCAGATAGCGCCGGGATCCCTCCGCATACAGGGTACCAAGTGCAAGAGAAGATTTCCCTGAACCGGAGACCCCTGCAATCGCAGTAATCTTTTGCAGCGGAATATCCACATCAACATGCTTCAGATTATGCACATCTGCCCCTCTCACTTCGATATGATCAGGAAGTTTTTTCTGTTTTTCATCATTTGCCGCCATCGTTTGCTCCTTTCATCAATGCTTTGCAGACAGCCTGATGGAAAAGGAAGAATACGCGTCTTCATCCGGCATCTGGCTGTCCTGCAGAATATATTATCTTTGCAAAAGTATGATCACAAGCACTGTGTTCTGAAAGTAACAGGCGGAAGGAACCTGTCATGTTTTCACGCAGAACTGGCAGACCATCATACTTTGCGGACAAAAGAAAAAAATCCCATCACAGCGTGCTGCGTGATGAGATTTTCAGTTTGCGTACAATTATGACTTTACAGCTGATTTCATCTTATGGATGACAATCCTGCCTGCTCTGCGGACCGCATACGGCAGCACTTCCTTCATTGTATCTTCTGCAGGCACCATCTTTCTGGCTTCCGGATGCTCCAACACCAGATGGATGGCATCAAAGCGCCAGCGGGTCGTACATATGCCACAGCCAATGTTGTCAAAGCTTTTTACACCTGTCACACCGTTCCTACCCTCAGAACTTTTAAGAAGTATGCCGAGAATTCTCCCTTACTTGTAGGGAAGATGAATCGGCCTTTTTAAACTATGTGTACTATACATATTTGCTTGATAATAATACCTATATTCGAATGATATATACTATACTATATGTATGAAAGATGACAGATATATACATGCGCGTACCTGCG
>NZ_JALBUR010000019.1:0-37248 GCF_033971865.1 Grylomicrobium aquisgranense
AAAAAATTCAAAAAGACGTCCGGATAGGCCCCTACATACTACAAAAATCAAAACGCAAAAGTGCTGGAAAATCCAATATTCATCGGAATTTCTAGCACTTTCATTACTTCAAACTGTCAAAGTTGGGTGAATATCTTCCTCTTGTTGAAACTTTCATATTCACACCTTCGTCCCTATCCTAGCACATTAAAAAAGACATCGGGCTATTGATGCCCAATGTCTGAAAATGTCTTACTTGCCAAAGCGCTCCATCAGCCTTGCCATGGCATCATCCATCGTCACAGGCTTATGCGGCGCAGGACGGGATGTTCTTCTGGCAGCACCAGGATTCTTCTTTGCCAGCTCTTCAGGAGACAGCAATGACAGAGACAAACGGTTGTTTTCTGTATCTACATCAGAGACATACACATCAATCTGATCACCCGGCTTGACGATCGTGGAAGGATCTTCCACCTTATCCATCGACATCCTGGATACGTGCAGCAAGCCTGCCTTCCTGGCACCGATATCCACAAAGGCACCATAGGAAGTCAGATTCTCAACTGTACCATGGTATTTCTCGCCAACCTTCAGCTGTGACAGAGCCTTGCGCGGTGCTTTGCGCGTATGGTGTTCCTTCATCTGTGTTTCTTTCTGCTTCAAAGAATCCAGCGGAATCATCGACAGTGCCACACGATTGCGGTCCACATCAATCTCCGCTACCCACACATCGACGATATCTCCGACACTGACCACAGTTGTTGGATCTGTGACGCGCTGCATGCTCATGCGGCTCGGCAGCACCAGGCCGTCCTCATGCAGGCCGACATCTACGAAAGCACCAAAGTCAACGACATTTCTGATCGTACCGGACAGCTTGTCACCAACATGCAGATCCTTGATATCCAGGATATCACTGCGCAGCAGCGCGCCTTCAAACTGATCACGGTAATCACGCAGCGGCTGGCGGATGGCATCCTCAATATCCTTCAGTGTATAGTCGCCAATGCCAAGATCCTTGGTCTTATCAGCCGGGAACTGGGCATCTGCTTCACCAAGCTTTGTGATGCCGCATGCCTTCATCAAAGCTCTGGCCGCATCATAGCTCTCTGGATGAATGCTTGTTTCATCCAGCGGCTCATCACCGCCGACAATACGCAGGAAACCTGCACACTGGGTAAAGGCCTTAGGGCCAAGCTTCTTGACCTGCTTCAGCTGTTCACGGTTCGCAAAACGGCCATGCGTATTGCGATAATTGATGATCTCCCTGGCAATGCCTGCATTCAGACCGGAAATATGGGTTAACAGCTCCTGGGATGCTGTATTGACATCAGCACCTGTGCGGTTGACACACTTGGACACCACTTCATCCAGTCTTTCTGACAGTGCCTTCTGCGGCAGATCATGCTGGTACTGGCCGACACCAATGGACTTTGGATCAATCTTGATCAGTTCCGCTAATGGATCCAGCAGTCTTCTGCCAATGGAGACAGCACTGCGCTCTTCAATGGCCATATCCGGGAACTCTTCACGGGCAGCTTCCTGGGCAGACCATACCGAAGCACCAGCTTCAGAAACAATGGCATATTCCAGATCCAGATGATTCTCCTTGATCAGATCCGCAATCAGCTTCTCACTCTCACGGGATGCCGTGCCATTGCCAATCGCAACGATCTTGACGTTATACTGGCGGATCATATCCAGCAGCTTCTTCTTGGAGCCTTCCAGATCCGGATGTTTCTTGCCAAACGGAATGATCTTGTCCACCGTTAACATCTTGCCGGTTTCATCAATCACCGCAAGCTTGCAGCCGTTGACATAACCTGGGTCAAAGCCCAGCACGACTCTGCCCTTCAGCGGTGCCTGCAGCAGCAGCTTCTCGAGGTTCTCGGAGAATACCTCGATAGACTTTGTATGGGCACGCTCACTCAGATCAGAGCGAATTTCACGCTCAATCGAAGGGAACAGCAGTCTTGTGCAGCCATCTGCCACTGCCTCTTTGATCTCATTGACGCACACAGGCTCCTCACCCTTGAGAATGTTATTCTCTGCTTCGTGAATCAGATGCTCTTCATCAAACACAAAGGAAACCGTGATGACCTTCTCCTTTTCGGCACGGTCAATGGCCATGATGCGGTGATCCGCAATGGTAGAAATCTTCTCAGAGCGGTCATAGTACATTTCATAGACCTTGCCTTCATCCTTGGCATCCTTCTTCAGTGCAGTCTTCAGAACACCGCTCTTCATGATCGTATCCTTGAACGCCCAGCGCTGCTGTGGATTGTCACTGACAGCCTCAGCAATGATGTCCTTGGCACCCTGCACGGCCTCCTGCCATGTCTTGACTTCCTCCGTCACATACTTAGAAGCTTCTTCCTCAACACTGCCTTCCTTCGGCAAAGACAGCATCCAGTCAGCCAGCGGCTGCAAGCCAAGCTTAATGGCAGCAGCAGCTCTGGTCTTTTTCTTCTGTGCATACGGACGGTAAATATCCTCCACCACGGACAGCTTGTCAGCCGCATTGACAGATGCACGGATCTCATCAGTCAGCTTGCCCTGTTCTTCAATCAGCCGCAGCACATCCTCTTTACGCTCTTTCAGCTTATTCTGATAATCAAACTGTTTCTCAATATACAGAATCTGTTCTTCATCCAGGCCTTTGGTCACATCCTTGCGGTATCTTGCAATCATCGGCACTGTATTGCCATCTGAAAGCAGCTTCAGTGCAGCCTCAACCTGGTCTGCACTTACTTTCAGATCTTCCGCAATCTTCTGAATAATTTTTTCATCCATGGGATCGTATTCCTCCAAACAGACATATTCTATCACTGCCGGGAATGTTTCTCACCTCTTGACATCCGTAAAACGCCTCTGCAGTCAGCACGCCCGCTCCATCCATGGCAGGCCGCAGGAAGGAAAGTGCCGGCAAACTCTCTTATCCTTATATATTCCTGCCCTGGCAGGAACAGTGCTTATGCCGCGGCGTCTGATTTTTCTGAAAGTTTAACGCACTGATAACACATCTTTGCTTTTGTTCTTACGCATCCATAGTAGTCTTACAGACAGACAGAACAATATGAAGATTGAAATACAAAACATCACAAAGCACTTTGGCGGCACCTGTGCCGCTGATCACATTACCATGACGATTGCCAGTGGCAGTTTTATGACGCTTCTGGGACCGTCAGGCTGTGGCAAAACAACATTGCTGCGCATGATAGCAGGCCTCGAAACACCTGAAGAAGGCGAAATCCTGTTCGATGGCAAGCCCGTCTTTTCCTCCCAGAAAAAGATCAGTCTTGCCCCGCAGCAGCGTGGGCTTGGCTTCGTATTTCAGGACTTTGCCCTCTGGCCGCACATGACCGTATATGAAAATGTAGCCTTTCCTCTGCGAGCCCATCACATCAGAGATGTTGATTCACAGGTGCAGAAGGCACTTTCCATCGTAAAACTGGAAGGGTTTGAAAAGCGCTTCCCGGCACAACTGTCAGGTGGCCAGCAACAGCGTGTTTCCTTTGCCAGAGCCATCGTCGGATCGCCATCCTGTATCCTTTTCGATGAGCCGCTGTCAGCCCTGGATGCCAGGCTGCGTGAAGAAATGCGCTATGAAATCCGCAGTCTGACCCGGAAGCTTGGTGTTACATCCATTTTTGTTACCCACGATCAGATTGAAGCCATGAGCATGTCTGATGAAATAGCTGTTCTGAATAATGGCAGATTGCTGCAGACCGGGAGTCCGCAGCAGATTTATCACCATCCGGCAGATGCCTTTACTGCCGAGTTCGTTGGTAAATCCAACTGGCTCAGTGATACCGTTATGTGCCGTCCTGAAACTGTCAGTCTTATACCCCGGAAGGAAACATGCCAGTTAGAGGGAACCGTAACGGAGCAGCAGTTTGTTGGTGACCGTTATGAAGTTCACGCTGATGTCAATGGCAGGCCATGGCTTATTTATAGCGGCGTTCCGATCCAAACGCCGAAGATTCAGCTCTATATCCGTCCTGATGATGAGACGGTATTGAGATAAAGAGGGAGATAAAAATTTATGAAAGCATTTTCTCGCACAATCCGAATGATTCTTGCATCGGCAATGGCATTTTCTCTGGCTGCCTGCGGAAGTTCATCTGCCGCTGCAGAGCCGACAGCATCTGCTGCCACCGCAGCCGCAGAAGAATCGGCATCAGGCAACTCTGGGGAAGTAACTGTATACATGCCGAGCCCATCCGGCCTCAACGAAAAGTATGTATCTGGCTTTGAGGCTGCTACCGGAATCAAGGTCAATCTCTTCGAAGGAACAACGGGTGAAATCCTTGCCCGCCTCGAGGCTGAAAAGGACAACCCTGTTGCGGATGTTGTTGTTCTGGCTTCGTGGTCCGATGGTCTTCGCATGAAGAAACAGGGCGGCCTGGTTTCTTATCCGGATGCCAAAAATGCAGACAAACTGTATGATGGCTGGAAAGACGAAGATAACATGTTGTTTGGAACGAGTGCCTCTGCCCTTGGTGTTATCTATAATACGACACTGATTGACAGCCTCGATGCAGACTGGAGTGATCTGGCTTCTGATAAGTATAAGGATATGATTGCGATTCCGGATCCGACAAAGTCCGGTTCCTGCAAGGATTTCCTCGCCGGATATATGAACGCGACCAATGAAGACTGGAGTGCTTTTGAAGGAATGGCAGCCAATGGCATGACGGTTGCCGGAGCCAATAAGGCAGCACTGGAGACAGTACTGACTGGTGAAAAAGCAATTCTTGTCGCCGGCGTCGATTACAACGCATATGCCAATATCGCCAAGGGTGAGCCGATTAATATCTACTATCCCGCTTCCGGAACGATCATCAATCCACGTCCGGCTATGATTCTTTCCACCGCAAAGAATATGGACAATGCCAAGGCCTTCATCGATTATCTGATGAGTGATGAGGCACAGAAACTTGTAGCAAATGCGTATCTGCTGCCGGGCAGAAGCGACATTTCCTGTGACAATCGCACCAATGTTGCAGATATTCCCCAGCTGGATCACGACTGGTCATGGATGATGGATCATGCGGATGATGTTGCCGCAAAACTTGTTTCCATCTGCCAGAAATAAGGTGCAATGGGGGCAAAGCACTTGAAGAAGAAAACAGGTACTATTGTGATGGCAGCCATTCTTGGCTTCATGATTGTGCTGCCAGTCATCAGTGTCTTTGCGCGGGCGGTCATCACAGAAGATGGCCGCTTTGATGTTTCCAGCGCTGCGTCAGTCATTTTTGATTCCAGGAATGCGGTAACGATCGGCAACTCACTCCTGATGGCGTTTCTGGTCGCCGCCGTTTCCACTTTGATTTCAACACCATTGGCGTTCATCCTGACCCGCACAAAGCTTGCAAAGCAGAAGTGGCTCGATATCGTATTAATGATCCCATTTATGACACCGCCATATATCTCAGCAATGGGATGGATACTTTTCATGCAGAAACGGGGACTGTTTCAGCAATTGTTTCCCTGGACCGGCAGCTGGTCTGAGAGATTCTTTTCCCTCGCCGGTCTGGTCCTTGTCATGAGTTTTCATTCCTTTCCCTTCATGACAGGAATGATCAAGAATGCGATTATGAATCTTCGGGCTAGCATGGAAGAAAGTGCCGCCATCTGTGGTGAATCATCACCCGGCATTTTCCGTAAGATTACAATGCCATTGTTAACGGGAAATTATGCCATCGCACTGATGCTCGTTTTTGTCAAAGCACTGTCAGAATATGGCACGCCGGCAACACTTGGCAGCCGGATTGGCTTTTATGTCTTTACAACAGATATTCACCGCTATGCCAGTGTGGCGCCGATTGATTTTGGCAAAGCATCGTCCCTCAGCAGCATCCTTGTCCTGATTTACCTGATCATCTGGAGGCTGCAGGATGGAGTGACGCGCAGGCATACCTACAGTCTCGTCGGTTCCAGGCAGCAGGCTGCCGTTTCTGAAAAGAAAGCAGTAACCATTCTCGGCAGTCTCTATGTTGTGATCATCATGCTGATCACGATTGGCATTCCCTACTTTTCAATCATCGCTACTTCTCTCATTGACAAGCGGGGCTATGGCCTTGCAAAGGGAAACTTTACGCTCGCCCATTATGCAGAGCTGTTTACCAGCGAAAGTGCAAAAGGCTTCCGGGCAATCGGAACCAGTCTGACACTGGCTGCTTCGGCAGCGACAATTGCCAGCCTTGCCGGCATGATCGTTGCCCTGAAGATGCGCAGGAAAAGCAGGCTGAATCAGATTGTTGAGGGAGAAGCACTGCTGCCGGAGATGATTCCGAACATCGTCTTTGCGATCGGTATGATGATTCTCTGGAACAGGCTCTATAAATTCATTCCCCTGTACAACACCAGAGGATTCATGGTGCTGGTATATGTAGTTATGTTCCTTCCCTATGCAGTGCAGTACACATCCAGTGCCTTCATTCAGGTGGGCAGCCACCTGGTGGAAGCAGCACGGATCAGCGGCGGCTCAGAATCCTACATCTTCTGGCATATACTGTTTCCGCTTGTTTCACCGGGAGTATTCACCGGATGGATGATGATCTTCATTATTTCATTCCGTGAGCTTGTCGCTTCTTCCCTGACATCACCACCAAATGTACTGACTGTTTCTACCTTCATTACACACGAATTTGATCAGGGCTCCGTCTCAGTCGGCATGTGCATGGCTGTCTTCTGTGTTCTGATCACAACGGGGGCTCTCATTATGCTCAATGTCCTTGCCAGCCGGAAGAAGAAAGTCGCATGAAGAAGCAGGATGCCGACACCCTGTTCCGCCAGCAGGCACAATTGAAGCCCGGGCTATGGGTACGTCACAGCGAGCATGCTGCTATGGCTGCACAGCAATTGGCAGCCGGTCTCCATATGAATGAGGAGGAAGCCTATGTCCTTGGCCTGCTGCATGATATCGGCCGCAGCCTGACAGATGGACAGTTTCAGCACATTGCATGTGGCTATGCGCTTATGATGCACCTGAATGAACCCAAAGCTGCCCGCATCTGTGTGACACATTCCTTTCCGGTTCAGAATCTCTATTCCTATGCCGGTACCATTGATATACCTGCAGACGGTCAACAATTTTATGCAGCGCTGCTGTCTTCCTTTCAGTATGATGCATATGACCGCCTGATCCAGCTGGTGGATGCTCTCAGCACTCCGGATGGCTATATCTCCATTGCCCGCCGGCAGAAAAAACTTGCTGAAAAATACGGACCAAATCCCTTTGCCAGAGAGAAGCTAGCCATCCTGGAGACGTATTATGCCAGGATCAGCCAGCGCCTGCAGCAAGATGTGCTGCAGTATCTTATTCTTCACCAATGACGCATCACACTTCAGGAAAGAGACTTCGTCTGCCCATGTATGATAACGGTGCAGATGCGTGCCAGCGCAGCACTGCCGTCGGATGTATAATGGAGCCATCATTTCCAAAGAGGAGGCATACATCATGAAATATCAGACAATCCCACATACAGACCTGAAGGCTTCTGCCATTGTACTTGGCACCTGGGGACTGGGCGGAGGCTCGGTATGGTCAGACGAGCAGCCCGATGAAAAAACAGCCAGTGCCCTGCTTGATACAGCCGAACAGTGCGGCATCAACTATATCGATACAGCTCCGGTCTATGGCATGGGTACCAGTGAAACACTGCTTGGCAAAGCATTGAAAGGCAGGCGCGACAAATTCATTCTGCAGTCCAAGGTATCACTCAACTGGCGCAATGAAGAAGGCGGTACATTTAAATATGAACGTGACGGCTATACCGTAAATAATGACACCAGTGCCGCTGCCATCAGGAAGGATCTCGAAGGCTCTTTGCTGCGTCTTGGCACAGATCACCTCGATATAGCTGTTGTCCACTATGTCAATGACAGCATCACACCTGTCCAGGAAACGATGGAAACTCTGAATGAACTGATCAAGGAAGGCAAGATCAAAGCTGCTGCCCTGTCCAACTCCAAACCACAGGACTATGAAAACTACGAAAAATACGGCCATATTTCCCTGGTGCAGGAACAGTTCAGCCTGCTGGCACCATGCCATGGCTATGATTATTTCCCGCATCTGAAGAAAGACCATACAATCTTCCAGGTCTATGGCGCTCTGGAGGAAGGCATCCTGACATCACGCAGCTATGTACAGAGAACCTTTGCCCAGGGTGATATCCGGGCCAGACTGCCCTGGAGCCAGGAAGCAGAGAAGACAGAATATGATCAGTTCTTTGATCTGCTGGAAGAGATGGCTGCTGCCCACAACTGCAGTATTGCCAACCTGATTGAGGCATGGACATTGACACAGTATCCGGATATCAGCCTGCTCATCGGCATGCGCCATCCTTCCACCATGCTGGACACGTGCCATTGTCTCAGCCTGCATCTCACCAAAGAAGAAACAGATGCGATGGAAGCCGCTGCCAGATCACTGCAGCGCAAAGACCTCGACAAGTAATATTGTTACGCTTCTATTACCACCCCTGTATATATTAAAATAAGGGCAGGAGGAAAATCTTATGGAAGGTCTTATCATCACCCTCGTTATCGTTGTCATCCTCATTGCACTCATCACATCCTGCATCAAGATTGTCCCCCAGGCCAATGCCTATGTCATTGAGCGTCTGGGCAAATACCAGTCCACGTGGAATCCCGGTGTCCATTTCAAGGCACCATTCATTGACCGGGTTGCCAGAAAAGTACTGCTGAAAGAACAGGTTGCTGACTTTGCACCGCAGCCTGTCATCACCAAGGATAACGTCACGATGCAGATTGATTCAGTCGTGTACTTCAAGATCGCCGATCCCAAGCTGTATGCCTATGGCGTCGAGAATCCGATCATGGCGATGGAGAATCTGACCGCTACAACATTGCGCAATATCATCGGTGACATGGAACTGGACGCAACACTGACAAGCCGGGAGAGCATCAATGGACAGATGTTATCCACAATTGACAGCGCTACCGATCCCTGGGGCATCAAAGTAACACGTGTTGAGCTCAAGAACATTCAGCCGCCGGCCGCCATCCGTGAAGCGATGGAAAAGCAGATGAAGGCAGAGCGTGAAAAGCGTGCTGCGATCCTGAATGCCGAAGGTGAAAAGCAGTCCATGATCCTGCAGGCAGAAGGCACCAAGGAATCCGCCGTACTCAAAGCCGAGGCAGAAAAGCAGGCGACCATTCTGAAAGCAGAAGCGGAGAAGCAGAATCAGATTCTGTTAGCAGAAGGTAAGGCCGAAGCCATCCGCAAGGTGCAGGAAGCCACTGCCCAGGGTATTGAGATGATCAAGAATGCCGGTGCAGATGATGCCGTAATCAAGCTGAAGGCACTCGATTCCTTTGCCAAGGTGGCAGACGGCCAGGCAACCAAGATCATCATTCCTAATGAAATTGCCTCATTAGCCGGCCTTGCCAAGGGACTCTCAGAAACCGTCAGGGAGAAGTAAACCATGTTCAGCTTCATTGTCTGGGCAGTTCTCATCCTTTGTTTCATCACAGTCGTGGCCAGTGCTGCTTCAAAGCCGAAAAAGAAAGGCAGGAAGCCGAACTACCTGGTTGGCAGAACCATCTCCAGTGACGGCCATACAATTCCTTACAAAGATGATATCACCTGCGAAAACCTGGATGGACATCACCATCCCACTTCCAATCAGCCGCGCTACATTGTCCATGAAGAGCCCGAAGAAGGATATGTCATCCTCAATGGCAAAAAGATCCGCCTAAAAGACTGTAAATATCTCTGAAGCCATGGTCTGTGTCACTGACACAGACCATGGTTTTCTGTTATCATGACCTCATGCGTACATCATCCTTCATCTTCTCCTGCCTGCTGTCATGCACAGCCATCCTTCTGGGCATCCTGTTCTTCAATGCCTCCAGGATATCCTGGATTGCCCTGTATCTCCTCCTCATTCTGATCAATCTGATCCTTCCCATCGGCACCCATCATGCCATCACGCATCATCACAAGCCAAAAGATCCCATTGATGCATGGATCAGCACCATCAGCTTTCTCTATGCAATCTTCCTCATCCTGTTTCCCCGTCTGTTTGAACCCTTTCTGTTTCTGCTGTGCGGTCTGTGGATGGCATTCGAAGCCTTCATTTCCTTCATCGATTTCCTTGTCATCACCCATGACGGCACAGCCGGTGCAGGGAGCAGACTGACAGCCGCACTCTTTTCCCTCATTCTTTCATTCTTGATGATCTTTGGAAAAACGATTCATCTGAAAACAGGCGTTCTTTCACTGGCTGCAGGCATCTTCTTCCTCATATGGGGCATCCGCAGCCTGATCCTGACCATCACCCGACGTAATCCCTATGGCTTCCTTGCTGAACACACGCACTGGTCGCTCTCCGTTTCCCTGCTGGCAGGTGCACTGATGCCCATATCAGCCTACATCTCCATCCATTCTCTGCAGCACAGCAGCACTGCTGACCTTCCCATCCCCTCAGATGATGACAGCCTGCACGTCTATATCTACCTGCACGGCACCGGATTTGAAATGTTCGGTCACATTGACATCGCTTATCAGGGCATCATATATTCCTATGGCTGCCACGATCCCAGGCACCGCACGCTGATGGGAACCCTGGGTGACGGCGTCCTCATCCGGGCAGACGAAAAAAGCTTTATCCGTCATGCCATCAATAATGATGACAGCACGATCATCTCTTATGGCATCGCACTCTCTGACTCCCAGAAAACCGTACTGCAGGAAAGAATCCACACAATGATGGCACGTACAGTTTCCTGGCACTGCGCATATGAAACGGATCACAGCGCCGCTGACTATGTATCAAGAGTATATAAAAGCACCGGATGCGAATTATATAAATTCACATCCGGCAAATTCAGAACCTACTTTGTTGCAAGCACAAACTGTGTACTGCTGGCCGATACCCTGATCCGTTCAAAACAATTGCATTTAGTCACGCCAGGAGGCTTCATTACACCAGGTGCCTATCTTGCTTTTCTCAATGATGCCTATCAGAGAAAGGAAGGCAATGTCAAAGAGCGGAAGATCTACGCAACGGCAAATCGATCATATCATGACTGATCAGGCGTAAAAAAAACAGCTCTGCATCACACAGAACTGTTTTTCAATTGTTATGTTCAGCTTACGCTGCAGCAACCTCTTCCCTCGGTGCCTTGTTTGCTGCAATAACAAACGGTGTGTACAGAAGGATAGAAGAAGCGAAGGCAATCAACTGAGACAGAGCACCCATCAGCTTACCACCAGAAGCCAGGAAGCCCAGCAGTACAGGCGGAGTGGTCCACGGTGCATCGACTACCATGATCGGGCAGAAACCAATCTTTGTCAGTACATAACCAATGATGACAGAAACAAGCGGTGCGCAGAAGAACGGAACTGCGAACAGCGGGTTCATAACCATAGGAATACCGAAGATGATCGGCTCGTTGATATCAAAGATGCCGCACGGAATTGCCAGCTTTGCAATAGCCTTATAATCGTCTCTCTTGGAGAACAGCAGGATCGCAATGATCAGGCCGCCGGTAATACCGGAACCAGTCATAGCGAAGAATGTAGAACCGAAGGCATTGCAGATGATGCTGTAATTGCCAGCGGACAGATAAGGCTTACCAATCTCATTATAGATGGCCAGGTTCTCAGCACTTGCCTGTGTCATGAATGCTGTTGTAACAGCGGACATAACGTTAGGTCCATGAATTCCGAAGAACCACAGCAGCTGCATCAGGAAGACAACCAGCAGATAGCCAGGCAGACCAGTCATGATTGCCTTCAACGGTGCCATGATTGTTGCGATAACCTTGAAGATGTTTGTTCCGATAACATTATTGAAGATGAAGCCTACAATGGCAACAACCAGAATGCAGATGGCAACCGGGAACAGTACAGCGAAGGATGCGCTGACATTCGGCGGTACGGAATCAGGCAGTTTGATTGTAACCTTGCCGGAGTTAACCAGCTTGACATACAGCAGAGTTACCAGAATACCAACCAGCAGACCTACGAACAATGCGTTTGCATCCGTGAAGGACTGCAGGACACCGGAACCAGCTGCGATGGATACCTGTGTATCCTCAGCAGCACCCTTGGCAAGCTCCAGTGCACCATTGCTTGCTGTAACAACATCAGAAGCCTTGGCAGTAGCAGTGATGGATGTGCTCATCAGAGTAACCAGGGAAGAAAGCGCCAGAACCGGCACAGTCTTGTCACCATGACGTCCCAGGTTTTCTGCAAAGTGCATTGCCACAAGAATGCAGACATTGACAGCCATGAAATTCATGCAGCCATAGTTTGCTGTTGTAACAATCGGTGTGAGATTCTCCAACCATGCAAGGCCAGGGATGTTAGCGATCGACAGATAAACTGTCGTGGATCCCGCCGGATCGTGATGGAATACTACCCACTGGAACAGTGTGCAGAAGGCACCAACGATGACGATCGGCATGTTGTCGATGAAGGCGTCCTTGATGGCGGACAGAACCTTGTTCGACTGCATCTTGCCTGCTACGGTGAGGAGTCCGTTCATAAACTTCTCATTCATAATTATCGAAGTCCCCTTTCAATGCCTTCATTGTAGAGCGCGTGTAAACGCTTGCAAGACTTTCAAGGCATCCTGATACATAATTATCGGCAAATCAGTTTATGTGTGAATTGTGTGATACTTATGTTTCAGTACTTTATGAGTATGTTTGCACATTTGAATCAGCCATTTCATATTTTGCCTAAATTTCTGACTCTTTTGAAACTTTTGCTGTCAAACATACAAAAAAAGCAGATCGAATCACAGAAATTTCTGTGTCCGACACTGCTTTAAACGCGTTATTTAACGGCGTCTTCCGCCTTTGTCTGCCAGACATTGACAACCTCAAAGCCGGCATCCTTCAGCACTTCTGTCATCTTTTCAACAGATACTTCACCTGTTGCACGCACGACTGTTTCAACACCGCGCACCTTGGAATGATATACGCCGATGTTTTCCAGGTTGGCATCATTATCCGCAAACAGCTTGCAGATCTTGGCAAATTCGCCCGGCTTGTCTTCGACCTTGATCACAAACCGCGTGCCCTGCTTGCGGTAACCTGTCAGTTTGAGGAATGCCTTGAACAGGTCCTTCTCGGTGATGATGCCGACAACCTTCTTGTCACCATCCACAACCGGCAGCACATTGATCTCATTCTGCAGCATGATCTCAGCCGCATCCTCAATCCAGGCATCCGGAGATACTGTCCTGACATCTGTGATCATGATGTCCTTTGCATAGGTGCGGGACAGCAGATAGTTCAGCTCATAGATGGAAAGAGACGTATTCTCCTTGCCCGAGTTCTCATTGACCAGTCCTTCGGTAATCAGACCGACCAGTCTGCCATCCTTGACAACAGGAAGCCGGTGGAAATGATTCTTGCCCATGATCTCCAGAGCCTTCAGCAGAGTGACATCCGGATCGATCGTAATGGGGTCTAACGTCATATGATCCTTTACGTACATTGAATTTATCCTCCCAGGTAAGCCTTTCTGACACGCTCATCTGCGGCCAGTTCTTTACCTGTACCTTCCAGTGTTATTTTACCAGTTTCCAATACATATGCACGGTCTGCAATCGCAAGTGCCATCTTTGCATTCTGCTCAACCAGCAGTACGGTTGTACCCTGCTTGTTGATGTCCTGAATGATACGGAAGATTTCCTTAACCAGCAGCGGCGAAAGACCCATGGATGGCTCATCCATCAGCATAATCCGCGGCTTTGACATCAGTGCTCTTGCCATGGCAAGCATCTGCTGCTCACCGCCGGACAATGTACCAGCCAGCTGATGGCGTCTTTCCATCAGACGCGGGAACAATTCAAACGCCTTGTTCATATCCGCATTGATGACATCCTTGTCCTTGCGGAAGTAGGCACCAAGCAAAAGATTCTCCTCAACTGTCTGCTGGGCAAACACACGTCTGCCTTCCGGCACCTGGGCAAGGCCCATCGTCACAATCTTGTGTGCCGGTGTCTTGGTCAGCTCCACACCATCCAGCATGATGGAACCAGAGGCAGGCTTCAACAGGCCGGAAATGGCATGCATGGTTGTTGTCTTACCAGCACCATTGGATCCAATCAGTGTCACAATCTCACCGTCATTGACCTCAAAGGAAATACCCTTGATCGCCTCAATCATGCCATAGCGGACATGTAAATCAGTAATTTTCAGCATCTGGGTCCCTCACTCTCCAATGTATGCCTTGATGACATCAGGGTTGCTCTGTATCTCAGAAGGCACGCCCTGGGCCAGCATCTGGCCGAAGTTCAATACGGTAATGCGGTCGCAGATTCCCATGACCAGCTTCATATCATGTTCAATCAGAAGGATGGAAATATGGAAATGATCACGCACCAGACGGATCATCTTCATCAGTTCTTCCGTCTCCTGCGGATTCATGCCGGCTGCCGGCTCATCCAGAAGCAGCAGCTTCGGTTTTGTAGCAAGAGCACGCGCAATCTCCAGACGGCGCTGGGCACCATACGGCAGATTGCCTGCCGCCAGAGAAGCAAACTGATCAAGCTCAAAGATCTTCAGAAGCTCTATAGCTTCATCCGTGGCTGCCTTTTCCTGCTTTCGATAGGAAGGCAGCTTGAGAATCGATGCAAACAAGCCATAGCTCAAAGAATTATGCATACCCGTTTTGACATTATCCAGGACACTCAGATTCGAAAACAGACGGATATTCTGGAAGGTACGGGCAACCCCGGCCTTGTTCGCCTGGACCGGATTCAGTCTGGCAAAATCCTGCCCATCCACCTTGATGGTGCCGCGGGTAGGCTGATAGACCTTTGTCAGCATGTTGAACACAGTTGTCTTGCCGGCGCCGTTAGGACCGATCAAGCCGTATATCTCATCCTGATAGACATCCATATCCAGATCATTGACAGCCGTCAGGCCGCCGAAATCAATGCCAAGGCCACGGATTTCAAGAACCTTCTTTCTTTCTTCAGCCATTGGATTTCACTCCTTTCCCGGCGCCGTTTCTGCGCTTCATCCTCGCCATGAACACGCGCACCTTCTCATTGTTTGTCACAATCATGATAATGATCAGCACAACCGCATAGATGAGCATACGATAGCTGGAAAGGAAGCGCAGCACTTCCGGCAGAAGAACAAGTACAGATGTAGCAATCACCGTACCGGTCATATTGCCCAGACCACCAAGCACCACATAAACCAGAATCAGAATGGATGTATTGAAGTCAAACTTGGTTGCTGTCACCGAAGAGTAGTTCAGCATATACAGAGCGCCAGCCGCCCCGCCCAGAGCACTGGAAAGCACAAAGGCAAGCGTCTTTGTATGCGCTACATTGATGCCGATCGTCTCCGCCGCAATGCGGTTGTCACGGCATGCCTCAATGGCACGACCGCGCTTGGAATTAATGATGTTATAGACAATGAGCAATGCAATCAGCACCATGATGACACCGCCCGCAAACGTAGACAGCATCTTGACACCGGTTGTCCCCATCGGGCCGGAGATGATCATTTTGCCGCCATCACCAAGCGTAACGTTGTTGTTCACAAAAGAGAAATGCAGTCCTGTGCTGTCCAGACCAACATACAGGTTATTGAGAATGGACATGATGATCTGGCCAAAGGCAAGGGTAACAATCGCCAGATAGTCGCCTTCCAGTTTCAATACCGGAATGGAGATCAGCCAGCCAAGGAAGCCGGCCATCAAAGCACCGCAGAGAACGGCAAGGATGAATACAACCGCACTGTTGGAAATCTTTGTGGAGAAAATGGCTGCAGCAGTTACTGCCGTAAATCCGCCAAGAGACATAAACCCAGCCTGGCCAAGGTTCAGCTCACCCGATATGCCGACATTCATATTCAGACCAATGGCCGCAAGAATATAGGCAGTTACCGGTACAAGCAGAGAACGCATCTGCCGGTTGAGAGTGCCAGTCGCAATCATCACCTGCACAATTGCAAACAAAACAATCACAACCAGAATCGAAGTCAGCTTCTGGCGGCTGCTCTTTTTCATTTCTTTCCACTTCTTCATGCCAGCCACCTCATACTTTCTCCGAAATCTTCTTGCCGAGCAGGCCAGTAGGCTTGATCAGCAGCACAACAATCAATACGCCAAAGACAATGGCATCGGAAAGCTGTGCCGAAATATACGCTTTGGAAAGATTCTCGATAACGCCAAGCACAAGACCGCCAAGAAAGGCACCGGGAATGGAGCCGATACCGCCAAGCACGGCAGCGGTAAATGCCTTGATGCCCGGCATGGAACCCATGGTTGGATACACACTCGGATAGGCGCTGCACAGCAGAATCGCAGCCACAGCCGCAAGACCGGAGCCAATGGCAAATGTAATCGAAATGATCTTATTGACATTGATGCCCATCAGAGCAGCTGCCCCGCGGTCTTCGGAAGTAGCCCGCATGGCCCGGCCGGTTCTGGTCTTGTTAATGAACCAGCTCAGTGCAAGCATAATCACCACGCATGCAGCAATCGTAATAATGGTGCTCCAGGCAATGGATACACTGCCAATGCTCAAAGAGCCGGAAATAATAGTCGGGAAGATTTTGGTATCCGTACCCCACGCCAGCATGGCGCCGTTTTCAAGGAAATACGAAACGCCAATGGCAGTGATCAGCACAGCCAGGGAACCCGCCTGACGCAGAGGCTTGTAGGCAAGACGCTCAATGACAACGCCAAGCACGGTACAGACAACCGCTGAAAGCAGTACGGCCACAATCACTGACATATGCCAGTTATATAATGCAAAGTACGCTACGAAGGCGCCCACCATGATGATGTCGCCATGGGCAAAGTTCAGCATTTTGGCAATTCCATACACCATTGAATAACCAAGGGCGATAATGGCATACACACTGCCAAGGCTGAGTCCGCTGATCAGATAGGACAAAAATGCCAACATAAGCTTCTACCCCTCCTGTTTCTAATTTATTGACAATCAAAGAAGGCTGCCATGATTTTACAACTGGCAGCCCCTTCTTTACAAACGCAGTTCAATCTTATTCAGCGCTGACGTAAGCACCGTCCTTGATGACGATCGCCTTAGGATCCTTGGAAACCTCACCATTCTTGTTCCATGTGACACTAGTACCTGTGATACCATCAAATGTCATGGAAGTGAACTGCTCCTCAAGAGCAGCAGTGATATCATCCGTAGAAGAATCCGGTGTTACATCCGAAGCATCCAGAGCCTGTGCAATCGCATATACAGCATCATACGCATCAGCAGCAAACTGGTTCGGTGTATCATCATAAGCTTCCTTGTACTTCTTGACAAAGCTGGAAGTCTTCTCATCCGTAGCATCAGCAGCAAACGGTGTCAGCATATACAGACCTTCTGCAAGACTTGTATCAAAGCCTTTCAGTGTCAGAATGCCATCCATACCATCGCATCCGAAGAATGTCGGTGCATAGCCTGCATCCTTGGCAGCTTTCAGAATCTGAGAAGCCGGCTGATAGTAGATCGGGAGGAATACGATATCAGCACCGGCAGCCTGTGCCTTCTGAACATAGACAGAGAAGTCTGTTGTGCCATCCTGGAACGCCTCTTCATCAACAATGTTCAGGCCCTTGGCAGCAGCCTCGGCCTTGAACTTTGTATACAGGCCATTGGAATAGTTATCATCGTTACGATAGATGACCGCAATCTTGGAGCCAAGATCAGCATGCTCAGCCAGGTAGTCAGCGGAAGCTTTGCCCTGGTTAGGATCCGTGAAGCACATCTGGAAGACATTGCCATAAGGACCGCTCTCATTGTCGGCATCCTGATAAATGATCGCCGGAGAAGAACCGGAAGGTGTAATAGCAAAGATATTTTCCTGCTGATACAACGGTGCAACTGTCTGACCGGCACCGGATGTTGTTGTCAACAGAGATACCTGCATGCCCTTATCCATCAAAGTATTGAAAGCAGATGTAGCCTTTTCACCATCGGCCTCATCATCTTCAAATACCAGATCGAACTGTGTCTTGCCGCCCTTGGCATTAATCTCATCAACCGCAATCTGCGCGCCGTGTTCGACTGCCAGGCCGTACACAGCCGCATCACCCGTCAGCGGTCCGGAACCGCCAAGAACATACTTCTTGCCGCCGTCAGCAGAGCCGGAAGCGGATGCAGATCCTGTCGAACTATTGCCGCAGGCAGCCAGTGAAGCAGCCATTACCACGGCAAGTCCGCCCTTAACGAACTTACTCATTTTCATATCTTTATCCCTCACTTCTATATCTCCTCTTTGTGAAGATGAACCTATTATAATTCTCTAATTCTTGCTTGCAAGGACATTTTCACAATTCTTACAAATTTATTTGTAAGAAAACGCTTTTATTTACATATTCTTTCACAATTGTTTCACTGGCGCATACAACTGTCACCCGTACACGAACGCCTGTAGGCAAGCGGCGTCATGCCATACTCTTTCTGAAACATGCGGCCAAAGTAGCTCTGCTGTGAAAACCCACACGCCAAAGCAATCTCCGCCACCGGTGTATGCTCATTCACCAGCCGGCGTGCCGCCTCCTCCAGACGATAGCTGTTGAGATACTCAACAGGTGTCGTCTCTGTATATACCTTAAATAAGGAAGTGCATTTGGTACGGCTGATCCCGGCACTGCCGGCAATATCCTCCAGTGAAATCTTATCCATATAATGTTCCTGAATATAGCGCACCATCTTACGCTGCAGACCAAGATCATACTCATCCGAAGGCTGCTGCACCAGATGTTCATGAATCATATATATAGAACGGAACACCAGATGCACATCCGCTGCTACCTCCAGCTCATATCCATCCGGCTGTTTCATCGCCGTCTCCTTGATCTCATCCAGCAGCGCAATAATCCGCGCCGCATAACTGCTGCGCCCATCCATCTGAATATGGGCAAAATCGCCATCCGACACAACCGGCACAACCAGCTTTTCATACATACCCTGATTCCAGGCAAGCATCTGCGGATTGACAATCAGCTTTTCCAGCATGCTTTCTTCCTTCTTCGCCCCGTAAATCCGGTGAACCTGATCCTGATTGATAAAGCACATCTCATCCGGTCCCAGCAGAAAGTCAGAATTGTTGACATGGCAGTGCAGATGGCCCTTGCGCACCCGGATGAGCTCCACCCCGTCATGCCAGTGCGCTCTCTCCTTATGTACTTCGCCCGGTTCCATTGTCTCTTCCAGAAAAGAAACGGGTAATGATCCAATCTTGTATTCTTTTTCCATGAAATCCTCCAATTTGTAAATATTGCTATTTTTTAAGATTATATTGCTATATTCAGATTGTATCACAGGATATTATACAAGTGCAAAAAGAAAGGAAAACAAAACGAAATATGAAATTAGTATATGCATCCAGAACCGGCAACGTTGAAAAGCTGGTCAATGAAATCAATACATCCAACACATTGAAGATTGAAACAGGCAAGGAAGTTCTCAATGAAGCAGCTGTTCTTGTGACATACACAGATGGTGCCGGCATCCTGCCGGAAACAGTCCGCAGCTTCCTTGATGCCAACAAGGGAAAGGTCAGATACGCTGCTGTCTCCGGCAACCATGTCAAGCATCCGACAACTTTCACCGGTGCTGCTGACATCCTGGAAAAGGAATATGGCATCCCGGTCATCGCCAGATTCGATCTGGCCGGCAGTGAGGCTGTTGTCAAAGCTGTAAAAGCAGCACTGTCAGAGGACAAAGATGATGTGGCAAAGCTCAACAGACTGCTGGCATCTCAGGAAGTCTTCACAGCCAACCTGCAGCTGTACCACTGGTACATCACCGGCAAGCAGTTCTTCACCCTGCATCCGCAGCTGGAGGATCTCTATGATGCCGTGCGAGATGACTTTGACAAGACAGCCGAGCTCATCCTCACACTGAATGGTGCACCGGCATCCACTCTGAGCAGCTTCACAAACAACAGCGTCATCGCCGAGGCAAATCCGGCATGGATCAGTGCTGATGATACGCTCAAGGCACTCAAGGATGGCTATCTTTCCCTGATCACACTGGTCAGACGCATCAAATCTGAAACAGAAAATGAGCTTGTCAGCATCTCTCTTGATGACATGCTCAAAGCATATGAAAAGAACGTCTGGATGATTTCACAGGCCCAGGCATAAAGGAGGACAAACATGAATACGATTGAAAAACTGAATACACTGCTCGCTTCGCAGGAAGTCTTTGCATCCAACCTGCAGACATATCACTGGTACATCAAGGGAAAGCAGTTCTTCACTCTCCACCCGCAACTGGAGGATCTCTATGATGCCATGAGAGATGATTTCGACGAAACAGCCGAACTCATCCTCATGCTGGAAGGCGCACCGGCTGCTACCCTGTCCGACTTTGTCAGACTTTCATCCATCAAGGAAGCACCTTCCGTATATATGAGTGATGATGAAGTACTGGCTGAGGTCAAGAAAGGCTATGAAGAGCTGATCAACCAGGTGCTGTCCCTGAAGAAGGAATCTGACAGCGAGCTGGTTTCCATCAAGCTCGATGATATGCTGACAAGCTATGCCAAGAACGTCTGGATGATTTCCCAGGCATCGAGATAACAAAAGACAAGAAAGGAAAACAAACAACATGTCTCTGATTAACAAGGAACTTAACGATTTCAAACTGAATGTGTATCAGGATGATACCTTCAAGACTCTTACCAAGAAGGATCTGCTCGGCAAGTGGAGCGTACTGTTCTTCTATCCGGCTGACTTCACATTTGTCTGCCCGACCGAGCTGGAAGATCTGGCCGCATCCTATGATGAATTCAAGAAGATTGGCTGCGAGATCTATTCCGTCTCCTGTGATACCCACTTTGTCCATAAGGCATGGCATGATCACTCCGAAGCCATCAAGAAGGTAACATACCCGATGGTCGGAGATCCGACCGGTGCTCTGGCACGTGACTGTGATGTGTACATCGCAGATGAAGGCACAGCAGAGCGCGGCACCTTCATCATTTCTCCAGAGGGAAGAATCGCTGCATATGAAGTATCCTCCGGCAGTGTCGGCAGAAACGCCGATGAACTGCTGCGCAAGGTAGAAGCCTGCCAGTTCGTCCATGAAAACGGTGATCAGGTATGCCCGGCAAGATGGAAGCCAGGCATGAAGACACTCAAACCTGGTATCGACCTGGTCGGCAAGATCTGACACATCACTCCTCTCCTCCTGTTGTCATCAACAGTAAAACAGGGCGGATTCCCATATGGGTTTCTGCCTTGTTTTTATTTATCAATGAAATTTTCTATCAAAAATAGGCGAGAGCACTACGCCTGAAAAGCCGCAGCCGCCTGTGTCGGCATATCGGTGTTCAGACGTAGATGAATCGCCGACTATTTGATTTTCTGATTGTTAATGTAGTTTTTAACCACAGTTTCCGTTTTATCGCTTACGCTTCCGATAAAGTAGGAAAGACTCCAGAAATAAGGCTTCCCATAATATTGAGCCAGCTCAGGACTGAAGGCTTTCCTGATCTGCCGTGATGAAGCAGATTTAAATGCGTTGATAAACTCTGAGAGATTGAGCTGCGGATACGCATCAAACAATATATGCATATGATCCGGCATTGTTTCAATCGCCTGCACACGAAGTTCATGATCTTTAAAGTATCTGCACGTATAATCTTTCAGAAAATCCTCAAGTTTCCCCGTTATTGCCGGTTTTCTGTATTTTGTAATCAGTACAAGATGATACTGCAGCAGAAAGCAGCTGTGCTGATTATAGTAGTATTCTTCATTCTGTTTTTTGTGCATACATCGGCCTCCACATGGTGTATAACTGACATCTTTTATGATATAATATATGTAGCATAAATAAAAGCTTTTATGCTTAGAAAGGATGATTATTAACTGATGTATAGTGCAAAGACGATATTTGTACAAAGATCGGATCCGTTATTTGCATGGTGTGACGATATTGCTCACAAGGCGAACAACCTTTACAATGCCGCACTTTTTCGTGAACGGCAGATGATGTTTGCTGCAAAAAGAACAAACATCTTCGATCTGAGCGATAACGAACTGGAAGTGATGAGCGAGTTTGAGTGGATGAACTATTATCTCCCGAAAGACAAGCAGAAAATACTTCCGCCTTCCGGATCCATCAGCTATACAACTCTGGACTGTATGATGAAGCTATGCAAAAATCCAGATTACTGCTGTACTGGATTGCCAAGACAAACCGCACAGCAGATATTGAAAATGACTTTGCGGGATATTTGCTCATTCTTTGCGGCATTGAAGAGCTACAAGCGTGATCCGGGCAAATTTACAGGGCGGCCGAAAATGCCTGGATACAAGCACAAGAAAGGTACGTGCGCTTTTATTGTTACAAATCAGGACTGCGTTATTCGCAAAAACAAGAAACACCGGTATACCGCAAAACTGCCTTTTACGAAACAAGTTGTGCGCCTTGGCAGAGAAGTACACGGCAAATTTGTTCAGCTTAACGTAACGCCCAGAAACGGCACGTACAAACTGTCATTTGTGTTCGATGATGGGACAAATGCACCGGCAACTGCTGATACAGCAGAATGTATTGCTGCAATTGATCTCGGTGTAGACAACCTGATGGCTGTGACTAACAACGTTGGTGCTGAATGTCTGCTGTTCAAAGGCGGGGCTGCAAAATCTGCAAACCATTATTTCAATCAGATGTCTGCCCGCATCCAGTCAGAGCAGACAAGTGGAAGCACTGACAAGTTTTTCCCGACAAAACGGTATTATCGCATCCTCCAGAAAAGAAATAATCGCATAAATGACTGCATGCTTAAAGATTGCAAACGTCTTATCACATGGTGCGTAGAAAAACGTATCGACACCATTGTGATAGGTGAAAACAAATTCTGGAAGCAGGAATGCAGTATGGGAGGTACGAGCAATCAAAACTTTATGCAGATTCCATTTGAAAGGCTGAAAAGAATTATTACCTATTCAGCAGAGCGCCTGGGAATCCGTATCATTTATCAGGAAGAATCATACACATCAAAAGCATCTTTCCTGGACAGAGATAAAATTCCGGTGTATAGCCGAGATTCAGAAGAACATCATAAATTTTCAGGTGTCAGAGAAAAACGTGGGCTGTACAGATCTGCAGATGGCCCAAAGATCAATGCGGATCTGAATGGCTCGGCAAACATTCTGAGAAAAGCCATACCGGACGCTTTTGAAAGAGGGATAGAACCTGATTTCAGAAATATAAGGGCATATTATCATCCTGATCTGAAACTGGCATAAAAGCAGTGCGGGCAGAACCGCATATGGGACCGTGAATGCCCCGCTGTACGGAACGGTAAA
This sequence comes from Grylomicrobium aquisgranense, assembly GCF_033971865.1. Taxonomy (NCBI): domain Bacteria; kingdom Bacillati; phylum Bacillota; class Erysipelotrichia; order Erysipelotrichales; family Erysipelotrichaceae; genus Grylomicrobium; species Grylomicrobium aquisgranense. The sequence goes on from NZ_JALBUR010000019.1 coordinate 23,282, forward strand.
CTGTTCCGCCTGCAGAAAATGAAGCCATGCGTGACTTTCCGCATCAGCGAATAAGTCAGACATGGTAATTCACTTATTTCAAGTCTTCTCCATTGCTGGCAATCACCTTCTGATACCAGTAATAGGAATCTTTGACAGAACGCTTGAAGCTTCCCTGACCATGGTTGTCGGCATCCACATAGATCTGGCCATATCTCTTGGCCATCTCACCTTCGCCATTGGATACCATATCCACACAGCCCCAGTACAGATAGCCCATCAGATCAATACCGTCAAGCTCCACCGCATCCTTCATCGACTGGATATTGACGCGCATGTAGTCAATGCGGTAATCATCATGCACTGTGCCATCTTCAAACTTGTCATTCCAGCCAATACCGTTCTCTACGCAGAACAGCGGGCAGTGATAGCGGTTATGGAAGATGTTCAGGGCAATACGCAGGCATTGTGGATCTGTTCCCCAGCCCCAGGCATTGGTCTTCAGATACGGGTTAGCCACCTTGCCATCACCTGATCCGCCATTGCCTTCACCAGCCAGTGCATCTTTATGTGTTGTATACGTATTGGATCCATAGCAGGAGAACGACAGGAAGTCACAGACACCCTTCTTCAGGATTTCCTTGTCACCAGGCTGCTCAGGCAGGACAATGCCCGCTCTCTTATAGGCAAGCAGCTTATAGACAGGATATTCACCAGTCATCTGTACATCAGAGAATGACAGTGTATTGTTCTGTCTTTCGGCCGCCAGCAGCTGATCATACGGATCAGCAGTCAGGCCATAGCATGGTCCAAAGGCCAGCATCATGCCAACCTTGATATCCGGGTGCTTTTCATGGGCTGCAATCACTGTCTTGGCCGAAGCCAGAAACTGATGATACGCCGCATTGGCAATATTCTGGGGATCCGCATGGATCAGACCGGCTGCCACATAGGGTGCTTCCTCTACCAGATTAATCTCATTGAAAGTCAGATAATACTTCACTTTTCCGGCAAAACGGTCAAACAGTGCAGTAGCATATTTAACAAACAGATCCACCAGTTTCCGGTCATTCCAGCCATTGCACTGCTGGGCAAAGATCAGCGGTGTCTCATAGTGATGCAGTGTAATCAGCGGCTCAATGCCATATTTTCTGCACTCATCCACCACATTCTCATAGAAGCGCAGTCCCTCTTCATTCACTTCCCCTTCCGGATCCGGGAACACTCTGCTCCACTTCACTGAGAAGCGCAGGCACTTGAAACCCTCTTTTGCCATCAGGGCAATATCCTCTTTGTAATGATGATAGAAATCTGAGGCAATGTGGCTTGGATAGTAATACTTCGGATCATCCAGCTCACATGGCACAGCACCCTGTGGCAGATGGCGCTCCGGTGACCCAAAGCAAAGCGGCGTAGAACCAGTTGTACCATCCGGCTTGCGCCATGTCACCTGACGTCTGACCGTGTGAGAACCATTGGTCATCACATCACCTGTGCAAAGAGCCGCATTGCCCTCATGCACACCACCCTCATACTGATTGGCAGCTGTTGCACCGCCCCAAAGAAAATCCTTGCGAAAAGACATATAATCTCCCTTTCTATGTTCAAGCGCGTTTCGCACTCATGTTACTTCTATAATACAGCCAGGTTGCGATCATGCACACTAATAATGGCAATAACAGCGACATCAGCAAAGAACCAGGCAGTGATCCTGTCAGCACACCATTGCCGGCAAGTGCCTTGAGAATCACACACACATACATTGCTGCGCTGACTGCCACAAAGCAATAGAAACTGACCGTCTCTCTGGCAATGATATGATGCAGATCTTTCTCCAGATAGCCAAGATGCCGCATCGTCTGGAAGTATTTTTTCCGGTTCAGAGCTTCCGTGCCAAAGCGGAACAAAATGGCCAGTGACAGCAGCACATTCATCATCTGATAGGCCAGAATCATCAGGACTTTCTCCATGCTGGTAATGGATGGCGTACTCATCAAAGAAATCAATACAACCGAGCAGATCACAATCAGGACAACATTGACCTTCATGATGGAAAGATCAGTGCGGAAAAACCCAAGTACGGCAATCTGGTTTGGCTTGTCAATTGCCTTCCTGTCCAGCCATGCACTCAATAACGGCTCAAACACATGCCTGCAGCAAAGATAAAAGCCCATCATGCCAAACAAGGCAAACACAAAGGCATCTGCCGGGGCACTGAGAATACCAAGCATCGGAGCCAGCCACAGAATCAAAGCAAACACACCCGCTGCGTCATTGGAAATCTTCGCAGCCTTTTTTGTATGAGCAATATTGAACACACTGCCCGTGGAACGGATGGACTGGCTGTTGAGCAGCGTATAGGCATTGTTGCGGTAGGCATAGGACAGATTCAGATAGGTTGTCCAGAATACCAGTGTCAGCAGCACAAACAGTGTTGCCGATACAGCACTGCCTGAGATCGGAATGACGCACTGTGTCTGCAGCCAGGATGTCATCAGTACTTCCAGCAATGGCCGCAATGCCAATGCCAGCACAACGCCAACCGGAATGGCTAAAGCCAGCAGTAAGAACGTCTGAATCAGAAGGTAGCCAGCCAGCTGTGAAAAGCCGGCGCCGCAGATCAGCTGTACGGCAAGATCCTTTGCCTTTGTGCGGACAAAGAAATCATTGGCGAAGAAGACATCCACCATGCATACAAAGACAGCAAAGAATGTCACATTGACGGCAAGGCCGCCCTGTGAATTGCGGAAGGTCATGCCTACTGCCGGTGAAACGGCAATGCAGAAAAACAGAAAGACAAAGGCTGTTGTGAGCATAAATGTCAGCCAGTAGAAGAAGGAGCGGTAGAAATCCCGCTTCAGTGATTTCAAAGCACTGGCAAAGATCATTTCGTCAGCAGCTCCCTTGATTCTGCACTGTTGATCTCGACAATCTTTGAGAAGAACGTATCCTGATCCATGTCATTTCTCTCCAAGACAGTATCGATACTGCCATCACGGATATACAGAAGACGCTTGGCATAGGATGTAATCAGCGGATCATGGGTAACCATGATGATTGTGACACCCTGTTTATTCAGATCAGAGAAGATTTTCATCAGTTCCGCACTGTTGGCACTGTCCAGATTGCCGGTAGGCTCATCCGCGGCAATGATATTGGGATGATTGACCAGCGCACGGCAGATGGCAGCACGCTGCCTCTGGCCGCCAGAACACTCATAAGGATAATGATCCAGCAGATCCAGAATGTTCATGGACTTTGCAAGCTCTTTGACACGCTTGTCGATGGCATCCTTCTTCACATGGGCCAGTGCCAGCGGCATGGCAATATTCTCATACAATGTGTGGGTATCCAGCAGATTGAAATCCTGAAAGATAAAGCCAAGATTAGAGAAACGAAATCTGCCGATCTCATTGGCACCCATGGTGCGCACTTCCTGTCCATTGATCAGAACTTTGCCGCCGGTAGGAATATCGATGGTGGAAATATTGTTAATGAAGGTGGATTTGCCAGAGCCGGACGGCCCCATGACGGCAACGAAGTCGCCTTCGTGTACCTGTACATTAATATCATGCAGTGCTTCAAAAGCATGAGAGGTGCCTGCATTGTACACCTTCTTCATGTGAACGGCTTCCAGAACTGTTTTACTCATAGTGAAATTCTCCTGCTGCAGGCTATTATACCACCCACCTTTCTATCAAAAAAAGCAGACATGCGCACATGTCTGCTTTCAATCGAAAACTTACTTAACGATGTCCTTGAGTGCCTTGGCAGCCTTGAACTTCGGGGCCTTGCTTGCCGCAATCTCAATCTTTTCGCCAGTTGCCGGATTAACACCCTGACGGGCAGCTCTCTCTGCAACTTCGAACTTGCCGAAGCCGGAGATGGAAACCTCACCGCCGTCCTTCAGTGTTTCTGCAATTGCATCAAATGCTGCTGTGACAGCATCAGCAGCCTGCTTCTTTGTCAAACCCGCAGCTTCAGCGACCTTGTCTGCTACATCCTTCTTTGTTGCGGTAAAAATACCCTTTGCCATATGATAAAACTTCCTCCTTTTATGGTCTTCTCCTATTCTATACAGGACATTTCCCTCTTGCAATCACTAAATTTAACACTTGGACTGTCAACGTGCCACAGTGATTCAGTACTGGACAGGATTGAATTTGGCATACAGCCATCACGCCGCAGTGCCTTTGCTCTGATTAATGAAAGACATGATACTGCCGGTATTCACATACAGCTGCGCTCCTTCAGCACTCTCCACCACCATCGTCGGTGCCTGCAGAATGCCATACTTCCGTGTCAGATCCTTGTTCTCCAAAGCATCCTTGATCTCATAGTCCACATGATGCTCATCCAGGAACTTCTCAATGATCCTGCAGTTCGGGCAGGTCGGCGTAGTAAACAGCAGATACTTCTGGGTAGAGCTGCTGTTAACAGGTTTCGTTTCTTCCACCCTGACAGCCGGCTGCTGATCTTCCTTGAAAGATGTGCAGGAAGTGATGCCATCCACTGCATATGTCTTTCTGTCCTTGAACTCCTGTGCCTTGCCGGCATTCCAGTTCTTCACCGGACGGTAGTATCCGGTAATACGCGAATACACTTCCGTCGGCTTACCGCAGACCGGGCACTTCCAGACTTCACCTGAGATGTAGCCATGCTGGGCACACACGCTGTAGGTAGGCGAAATCGTATAGTATGGCAGCCGGTAATTCTGGGCGATCTTTCTGACCAGAACAGCCGCCGCATGCCAGTCGCTCAGCCGCTCGCCAAGGAAGGCATGGAACACCGTGCCGCTTGTATACAGCACCTGCATGTCATCCTCAATATCCAGCGCCGCAAAGATATCATCCGTGCAGCCAACCGGCAGATGGGTGCTGTTGGTATAGTATGGCGTACCCGCATCATTGGCTGTCATGATATCCGGATACTTTTCCTTGTCATGACGGGCAAGACGGTAAGCTGTACTCTCTGCCGGGGTTGCCTCCAGGTTGAACAAAGCACCATACTGTTCCTGATAATCAGACAGACGGTCACGCATATGATTCAGCACATCAATGGCAAAGGCTTTTGTCTCCGGATGGGTCAGATCCTTGCGCAGCCACTTTGCATTGAGGCCGGCCTCATTCATGCCGACCAGGCCAATGGTTGAGAAGTGGTTGTTAAAGGTGCCAAGATACCGTTTGGTGTATGGATAGAGACCTGCATCCAGCAGCTTGGTAATGACTTTCCGCTTGGTATCCAGACTGCGTGCACTCAGATCCATGATGTGATCCAAACGGGCATAGAAATCATTTTCATCTTTGGCAAGATAAGCAATTCTAGGCAGATTGACCGTGACGACACCAATCGAGCCCGTGCTTTCACCAGAGCCAAAGTAGCCGCCGCTCTTTTTACGCAGTTCACGCAGATCCAGACGCAGCCGGCAGCACATCGAACGCACATCCGAAGGCTTCATATCACTGTTGATATAGTTGGAGAAATACGGAGTGCCATACTTGGCAGTCATCTCAAACAGCAGACGGTTGTTCTCGGTATCACTCCAGTCAAAATCCTTGGTAATGGAATAGGTTGGAATCGGATACTGGAAGCCTCTGCCATTGGCATCACCCTCAATCATGGTCTCAATGAAGGCCTTGTTCACCATATCCATTTCCTTCTTGCAGTCCCTATAGCAGAAGTCCATCGGCTTGCCGCCGACAATGGCAGGCTGATCCGCCAGATCCTCCGGCACGGTCCAGTCCAGCGTAATATTGGTGAATGGAGCCTGGGTCCCCCAGCGGGATGGCGTATTGACCCCATAAATGAAAGATTGAATATCCTGCTTGACTTCCTTATAGGACAGATGGTCCACTTTTACAAACGGTGCCAGGTACGTATCAAAGCTCGAGAACGCCTGCGCACCAGCCCACTCATTCTGCATGATGCCAAGGAAGTTGACCATCTGGTTGCACAATGTACTGAGATGCTTGGCTGGCGCAGAGGTAATCTTGCCTTCGACACCGCCAAGACCTTCCTGAATCAGCTGCTTCAAAGACCACCCGGCGCAATACCCCGTTAACATGCTCAGATCATGAATATGAATATCGCCAGACCGATGGGCATTGGCAATCTCATCATCATAGACCTCAGACAGCCAGTAGTTTGCCGTGATCGCACCGGAGTTGGACAGAATCAGGCCTCCCACAGAATACGTGACAGTGCTGTTCTCCTTGACACGCCAGTCCAGTGCCTTCAGATAATTGTCCACCAGCTTTTTGTAGTCCAGGGTTGTATTCTGGATATTGCGCAGATTCTCATGCTGGCGGCGGTACAGGATGTAGGCCTTAGCCACATCCGCATAGCCGGCATCTGACAGCACTCTCTCCACACTGTCCTGAATGTCTTCCACACCAATCAGATGATCATGCACCTTGGGGGCAAAATTACTTGTCACCCGCAATGCAATCAGATCGATCACATCATCCGCATACGGCTTATTGCAGCCATCAAAAGCCTTCTTCACCGCATTCCTGATCTTGTCCAGATCAAAATCGGCAATCTTGCCATCACGTTTAACGACTCTGTACATCCGTTTCTCCTTTCACCCCACGAAGCTCTGTCTGGGGAATCATTGTTCTCACTGCTTCACACAGTTCTTCCATCTGCCGGGCATCATAGCCGTGGTACCCTTCCTGAATCAAAGTCCCGCTGTCATGAAACTGCTGCAGATAATAATGCTTTGCACCACGGATCCATGACGCCGCGGCCAGCAGATCCTCTTTGTCATGCAGCTCCCTGACAACCGTTGTACGGAACTCATAGTCCACATGTCCTGCCAGCAGATAGGAAACACTTTCCTCAATTCGATCCATCTGGAACACCGCCTTCTGCATGCCGCAGGTCATGGCATACTTTTCTTTGCAATTCTTCAGATCCATGGCAACATAATCCACCAGTCCCGACTGCACTGCTTCTTTCAGCTTCTTTGGCTCATAGCCATTGGTATCCAGCTTGACCAGGAAGCCCATGTTCTTGATCTTCTCCATAAAGGGAAGAAGGTCAGGCTGCACCAATGGTTCCCCGCCCGAGATACACACACCATCCAGAATGCCTTTGCGCCTGCCAAGGTAAGTAAAAATCTCATCCGGATTCACAAAGGAATAATCCTCCGGCACAAACACAAGATCCCGGTTGTGGCAGAACGGACACTTAAAACTGCAGCCAGCGGTAAATACCGTTGCGGCAAGCCTGCCCGGATAATCCAGCAGCGTCACTTTCTGCAGACCGCCGATCTTCAGATCATCAAACGAAGGCATCACAATGTTGTGACTGTTCTCACATGTCTTCGCCATCATCTTTTCAAAGGCATCCCCATCAATACCGTCAAACACGGAATTGCGATAAGCAGAGCGGAACTCATAGAGCTTGTTCATGATCTTCCCACTCTTTTCAGTTGTGTAAAGGCGCTTGACACGCTTGTCCTTCTCATCTGCCTTACTGACAACATAACCCTGATCCAGCAGTTTCTGCATCGACTTGGTCGTTGTTCCCTTGTCCACTTCAGAAATCCGGGTCACTTCCTGCATCGTGATCCCCTCATTCTCATAGATCACAAACAGAAACATCAGCTGTCCCCAGCCGATTCCATATGGTTCCAGTGCATGGTCAAAGTATTTCTGCGTATTCCGGTACAGCACTGAAAGATGAATCATGAAGTTGCCCTGCTCTGCCATCACTGCCTCCTCACCCAATTAGTTGCATTTCCAACTATTACTATCATGATAATCGAATTCACCAAAAATAGAAGAGAAATGTCTGCCACTTCTTTCCCAATTCACTCACAAGGTATAATGATTCCCATGAAGCATACCTTTTCCTTCACACTGATCCGCATCCTTGCCATGGAATGCATTATCATCCTGTTACTGGCCGCCATTGCCTCACCGATGCCGATTTCCTTATCCCTGGCAATTGTGGCTGCCATCATCGCCGCACTTCTGTTTCTGACAAGAAATCTGCAGATACGACCGGGATACGTCGATCATATGAGCGGTGAAAAGTTTGAAAGATACTGCCGGGCATGGTTTCACCACCACGGCTATTTCGTCATCCGGACCACGCAGAAGACAAAAGACTACGGTGCGGATCTGATCATGCGGAAAGGCCTGCACAAAATCGTTGTACAGGCCAAACGATATGACCGCAATATCGGTGTCTATGCCATCCAGCAGGCCATGGCAGCCAAGGCATACTACAACGCCGATAAAGCCATCGTCATCACCAACCAGTATTTCACCTACAGTGCCAGGAAACTTGCTGAAGTTAATGATGTCCAGCTGGTAGATCGAAGTGATCTGTTTCATATTCCAGAATCAAAAAAAGACTGATGCTTATTACATCAGCCCTTTGATCAGGATCACCAGCACAAGGATTGGTAATCCAAAGCGGAAATAATACTTCAGGAAAGAAGGAATCTTCACACCTCTGCCAGTATTGGCTTCCTTCTGGTAGTTGTCAAAGCCCCATCCAAACTTGTAAGAGCAAAACAGCACCATCACCAGTGAACCAAGCGGCAGAAACAGATTGGAGACCAGGAAGTCTTCGATATCCAGCACACCCTTGCCGGCAATGGATAAACCGGACCACACATTGAAGCCAAGCACACAAGGCAGTGATGCCAGCAGGACAACAATCAGGTTGATGAAAGATGCCTTTTTGCGAGTAATGCCGAAGTTGTCAGTCAATGTCGCATTGAGGTTTTCAAAGACGGCAATGACCGTTGAGAATGACGCAAAGGACATGAACAGGAAGAACAGGGCACCCCAGAGTCTGCCAAATGCCATGTTGACAAAGACATTTGGCAAAGTGATGAAGATCAGGGATGGACCGGCATCTGCCTGTACGCCAAAGGCAGAACATGCCGGGAAGATGATCAGGCCTGAGACAATGGCCACAAAGGTATCCAGTACACAGATCCAGCCTGCTTCAGATGCCAGGGTGCGGTCTTTGCTCATATAGGAGCCAAAGATTTCCATGGCACCAATGCCAAGAGACAGTGTAAAGAATGACTGGTTCATGGCCGCATTGATCACATTGCCAAGGCCTGCTTCCTTGGCCCTTGTCAGTGATGGCAGAAGGTAGAACTGCAATCCGGCCATGCCGCCTTTTAACGTCAGAGAATGAATGGCAAGGACAACAATCAGGCAGAGCAGTGATACCATCATCACCCGAGAAATTCTTTCCAGGCCATTCTGCAGACCCTGTGCCACAATCAGGAAACCCGCAATGACTGTAATTGCCATCCACAGCGTCATCTCTGCAGGATTGGCAAGCATGGCACTGAAAACACCCGATACCGCATCCTTGCTCATGCCGGAAGTAAAAGCACCGGTCAGAAACTTGAAGAAGTAGCCAAGCATCCATCCTGAGACAGTCGTGTAATACATCATCAGAAGATAGCAGCCGATGGCACAGAACCAGCCATGGATATGAAACTTTGATCCAGGGGTTTCCAGTGTCTTGTAGCCTTTGACGGCTGACTGGCGGGAAGCACGGCCGATGGCCAGCTCCATAGTCAATACCGGAATGCCCATGATGATCAGAAACAGCAGGTAGAACAGCACAAAGATCCCGCCGCCGTTCTGTCCTGTTACAAACGGAAATTTCCAGACATTGCCGATGCCAATGGCACAGCCTGCCGAAACAAGCAGAAATCCAAGGCGGGACTGAAACTGATCTCTCTTCACAATTCTTCCCCCTCTTCCAGTTTCTTGCGATAGTCAGATAATATCACTTCAAGATCATGCAGATTCTCCAACGAAGACATCTTTGCCTTATACGATGCCGCATAGGGCATGCCGGTTAAAAACCATGGCGCCATGCCCCGCATCATATGCATGCCGTCATGCTCCCCTTCCAGATCACACAGATTTTCTGCATATGTCCGGCAGAGAGACAGCCGCTCCTCATAGGATGGCTCTGTATATGGCCGTCCTTCTTCATGCGCAAGCAGCTCCTGCAGGAAATACGGCCTGCCAAGCAGACCTCGGCCGATCATGACCGCATCACAGCCCGTTTCTCTGCGCATCCTGTCCGCATCTGACACACTCTTGATATCGCCATTGCCAATGACCGGAATAGATACTGCTTCTTTCACCATGCGGATCCATTCCAGGTTCACGCTGCCCTGGTACATCTGGCTGCGGGTGCGCCCATGCACCGCCACCGCATCCAAGCCCGCTTCTTCCAGCCGTCTGGCAAAAGAGGCACAGTTGATGTGGCTGGCATCATAGCCTGCCCGGATCTTAGCTGTGACAGGTCGATCTGTATTGTTTTTCACAGCTTTGACAATTGCAGCCGCAAGATCCTCATCCTGCATCAGCCAGGATCCGGCATGCGACTTGAGCACCTTATGCACCGGACAGCCCATATTGATGTCGATGATGTCGCAGTCCGTATGATCACTGAGATATCTGGCAGCCTCCCCCATCGTATCCGGATCCGAGCCAAACAGCTGCAGTGATACCGGATGTTCATGAGAAGATGTGCGGCACATGTCAAAGGTCTTTGCATTGTGGTAGTGCAGTGCCTTGTCTGAGATCATCTCCGATACAACAAGACCTGCCCCAAAGTCATGACTCAGCTGCCGATAGACCGGATTGGAAATACCAGCCAGCGGTGCTGCCACAAATGGATTGCTTATTCTGACACTGCCGATGTTCCACATACTTTCTCATCCACAATTTTCTGCAGCTCCTCTGGTGAATATTCATATTTTTTTCCACAGTACTGACATACAATCTCCGCCGGCTTGTTCTCTGCCACAAGTTCCTTGAGATCCTTCACAGGCAAAGTGGCAAGAGCCTCACGGTAATGATCACGCGAGCAGCCGCAGTAATACTGAATCGGCAGATGTTCCAGGATCTTCGCATCCGGGAACACAGAGAGAATCATCTGTTCCACGCTCATGTCACTGTCTGCCATCTCCGTCATCGGCTTCATCGTTTTCGCGGCATGTTCACAATATTCAATCGCATCCTCCGTGGCTTCCGGCATCAGCTGATAGATCATCCCGCCGCCTGCCTTCACTGTATTATCCGGAGAAACAAGCACGCCGACTGCCACAACACTTCTGACCTGTTCACTTAAAGCAAAATAGTACGCATAGTCATCGCCAATCTCACCAGTCTGCAGATTCACCACACCGGAAAACGGCTCTTTCAGGCCAAGATCCTTGATAACAGTCAATGTGCCATTGGTACCGACGGCCTTGCCGACATCCAGGTGGCCGTCTTTTCTGACCATGTACAGATTTGGATCACTGATAAAGCCGCGCACATGCCCGGCACCATCACCCTGTGCCAATACCGTACCAGCCGGACCATGGCCATTGAACACACTGGTGATCTTTGCCTCAGGATCCTTCAGATCACTGGCCATCAGACCAGTGACAGTCAACACACGCCCCAGGGCAGCCGCACTTGTCGGCATGCAATGGTGCGTGACACGTGCTTCCTCACACATCGCGGTTGTTCTGGCCGCATGAATGCGCACCTGCCCATCCATGGCCTCTGCAATAACAATTTCATCCTGCATCATATTAATTTCCTCTGTATTCTTTCATTCATCTTCTTCATTTTCTTCATGTCAATCTTGACCACCCTGCGGTCAGCTGTCAGAAGACCATTGCATTCGGTCTCCACATCACTCAGCTGGGTATAGATACATCCCGCAAGGCCATCATCAATGTTGGCAAGAATGTCATGTTCATACAGTGCATTGACGGCAAGATCCAGATCCCGCTTATCGCGGAACTTCCTGTAGCCAAACAGCTTGTCGGCATTGCTGTGTCCATATTCCAGATACGCATAGCCGCCAAACTCAGATAACAGCAGAATTCTCTGGTCCAGACGGGGCACATGGAAGGCATGGAAGTACACATGGCGGCTGTTGAAGTCACCGCAGCCCTGATCATGCCAGCCCGAAGCACTGTCAATCAGTCTGGTTGTATCATAGTCGGCAATATGGTCTGTGACCTGCGAGCTGTCAAACTGGCCCCAGCCTTCATTGAACGGCACCCAGGCAAAGATGGAAACACAGTTATAGAGTGTATCCAGCATTTCATCCAGTTCATGCATGTACATCTGCCGGCTGTCTTCACTCTCTCTGCCAAAGCGGCGGTAATTGCCATCGTTCATTGTACGGATGCCAATCATCGGCAGAGCCTGGTGTGTCCAGAACGAGAATGTATTTCCGCCATTAGGCATATCCTGCATGACCAGGATGCCCATCGTATCACAAAGATAATACCAGCGTCTGTTTTCCTGCTTGACATGTTTCCGCAGCATATTGAAGCCCATTGCCTTCACTGCAGACAGTTCGTACTTCATTGCCTCTTCACTTGGATACGTATACATGCCATCACAGGAATAGCCCTGATCCAGCAGGCCGCTCAAAAACAATGGCTGATGATTCAAAGCAAAGCGTATATGGCCGGAGCCATCGTGGCAGCTTGTAAAGGAGCGCATGCCAAAATAGCTCTGCACGTCATCATCCTCGGTCAGGATTTCAACATCATACAAAAATGGATCATTCACAGACCATGCATGGAAGTCATCCATCGGCACAACGTAATGGCCGTCTTCTGTCAGTCCTTCATGATGAAAGGAGCCATCCCGGGCGCTGACAATAATGCGGGCCTGATGAAATGGACCGGCCAGTTCCAGGAATACCTGATGATGGTCAAAGTCCGGTGTGATCTTGAGATCTTCAACGGCATGCACAGGCAGCTGTTCCAGCCAGACCGTTCCCCAGATGCCAGCCGTCGGTGTATACCAGATGCCCCTGGGATTGATGCGCTGCTTGCCAAAGGCACAGACACCCTGGTCCGATGCGTCCTTGACCCTGACCATTAATGTATTCTGATATTTGATCAGATGGGTGATATCGATGGAAAATGGCGCATAGCCGCCAAAGTGGCGGCCTGCTTCGACACCATTGACATAGACAATGCATGTCTGGTCCACGGCTTCAAAGTTGAGCATCACTCTGCCTTCATCCGGTTTCCAGGCAAAATAACGCCGGTACCACAGTGTTTCACCAGGAGAAAGATTCTCATTTGTCTGACTCAGGGCACTGCCTAAAGCAAACGGCACACAGATCAGCTTCCAGCCATCCGGAACGGTATCCTGATTTCCATTCACAATCTGATATTCCCACATGCCATTCAGATTCAGCCACTGTTTGCGGCGAAACTGCGGCCGGGGATATTCCGGCAGAGGATGATTCAGATCCAGTGCTTCTCCCCATTTACTCAATACCGTCATCCCCATCACTTCCTTTTATTCACAAGCAGAATGCGCAGGGCAGCACAGCCATGCACGATCAAAGCATACAGCACAATCTTTGTCTGCATATTGCTTGCGGCCACAGAGCGTGTCACGGCAAAGCTGTAACCAACACAGATCACAAATGACACAGCACACATCACGATCTCAGCAAGCCACGGAATCATCCCTTTTTTATCAATCGCATCCAGCACCCCCGGCAGCATCATCCCGATGACAACCGTCAGAAAGAACGGCATTGTCCAGAATGCATACTCAGAACGGATCATGCCAAAAAGCACCACCACAGCCATGCCCATGCCAGTGCCGATGCCTAACAGAACACTGAATACTTTTGTTTTCATACTCTGATTATCCATGCCACCCATTATAGCAAATCATGACAAAAGGACAGAATGACCAGCACATATTGCCAAAGGATTCCTCCTTTCTGTCAGTCTTACTGTCAGTTTTTCTGTCAGTCTTTCTGTTTGTCAGAATCACTGGTTTTCCAGCAGATATTTACCTGGGCATCATCATCCTTCAATGATTTCCAATAGGGTAGAGTGAGCCGCGTTAGCGGCTCGACCCTCCCGTTGCACCGTACGTACGGTTTTCCGTATACGGCGCTACGTTTGTATTTACTTACGATTATTGAGATAGTATTCCAACGGGTTGACC